>DALYNO010000105.1:0-9934 GCA_031975295.1 Anaerocolumna sp.
GACGGGTGCACCCGTTATAGTGCCAGGCTGTCGTTATATCATTTTATTTCCGCAGCTGATGAGGCTTATACTGAAAAGTATGGGTGAATTTGAGGTGGTAACACGAAGCCATATAGCTCTCGTCCTCGAAAATTATTTTTCGGAGGTGAGAGTTTTTTTATTGGTTGTTATGTGAACGTGGATAGACTTCTTGATTATGTTGATAAAATTATTTATTTAGTAATCAGATGTGAATTTATCTTCGATTCTATTATTTATTATTCTTATCGTGTTTACAAATCAAATTTAAGAGTGGGGATAGGAGTAAGATAGGATATTCCCCCTCTCCTTAGAAAGGTTATGGTTATTACAATGAAGAAGAGAATATTAATTGGTGGTGCATGGCCCTATGCAAACGGTTCCCTGCATATTGGGCACGTTGCAGGGCTTTTGCCTGGAGATATTATAGCTAGATATTATCGTGCAAAAGGAAATGAAGTGTATTATGTGTCAGGGAGTGATTGTCATGGTACACCTGTTACTGTTAGAGCAAAGCAGGAGGGGAAAAGTCCAGAGACAATTAGCGATTTATATCATAGCGAATTCTGCCAATGTTTTGATAAGTTAGGCTTTAGTTTTGATTTATATGGAAAGACTTCATCAGAAGAACACAAATCTTTTGTAAAGGAATTTCATAAAAACCTGTACCAGTCAGAATATGTTTATGAAAAGGGGATGCTCCAGGCGTATTGCCAAACATGTAATCAGTTTTTACCAGATCGATATGTTGAGGGGTTATGTCCTTCCTGCCATGAAAAGGCAAGAGGGGATCAATGTGATGCCTGTGGTACTATACTGGAAACGGAAATATTAATAGAACCTAAATGCACTGTATGTGGGAGCAAGCCTGTATTTAAAGAGACTACCCATCTCTTTATCGCAATATCTAAACTTGAAAGAGAATTAAAACTACTGGTGGATAGTCATAGTAATTGGAGAAAGAATGCAATTACCTTTACGAATCGTTACATTCTAGAGGGACTTAGAGATCGGGCATTGACGAGAGATTTAAATTGTGGAATTGATGTACCACTTGAGGGTTATGAGGATAAAAAAATTTATATTTGGGCAGAAAATGTATTAGGTTATTTATCAATGAGTGCTGAAGTTGCAAAATTAAAGGGTATCTCCTTTCAAGAACTGTGGGGAGAAGATGCAAAGCATTATTATGTGCACGCAAAAGATAATATACCTTTTCATACAATTATATTACCAGCTCTTTTGATCTGTGAAGGCAGTGGTTATCATTTGCCGGATGAAATTATTTCAAATGAGTATTTAACCTTGGAAGGTCGCAAAATATCAACCAGCCAAAACTGGGCTATTTGGGTGAAAGATATTATAGATCGTTACAATCCAGATGCCATTCGATATTTCCTAATTGCAAATGGTCCACAAAAGCGCGATACAGATTTTTCATGGGACGAATTTATCAAAAGTAATAACAGTGAATTGTTGGGGGGCTATGGTAACTTTATCAATAGAACGGTTGTATTTATTCATAAGTATTATAACGCAATTATTCCTCATGGGGACTTGGATAGTGAAGTTCAAATAAAAATAGAAGACACCTATTATAAAACGGGAGAACAAATAGAAAAAGGTAATTTAAAAGCAGCACTGGATGGGGTGTTTGTACTAGTAAGATTCTCCAATAAATATTTTGATGATGCCGCACCTTGGATTACAAGAATTGAAAATAGTAAACAGTGTGAAAATACGTTGTATCAATGCATACAGCTGGTTGCTAACCTAGGAGTTTTAATGGCTCCGTTTCTTCCATTTTCATCTAAGAAGTTGTTTGATTGGTTTGGAATAGATGATAAATGGTGTTTTCAGACAATCCCTTCAGGTTATCAATTGGCAGAAACGGATATATTGTTTGAACGAATAGATAAAGCAGTGGCAGCTGCAGAGAAGGAAAGGCTGGGACTATAGATTGAATTTTGGTCACGCTTACCCTATTGAAGTTATTCCATATGGTATTAAAATGGAAGTTGACTGAGAAGAAAAAACCCTAACTCTAATGGAGAATGCTACTATAGAATAGGCATTACCCAAAATCATTAAAATGTGAACAGACTGATTAAGGCTGTAAAATGAATGTGGGTATATATGCATCTGATACACCTTTCCTTACAATAATAATTACTTAATCGGCTTTTTACGGAGTCTATTACGAAAAATTAACTGCCGATCTCAGCTGGTGAACCCATTTGCATATATATTCCCTTATATTCTTTAAAAATGATATAGGCATCTTTAACCCAGACCACATGTACATATTGCGAACAACAAAGATGTCCTATTTATATCTCTTTTGACTGATAAAATGTATGCATGGCATTCGTGACCATATTATAAGTAAGCTCAGCCATATGCGCCGGTGATTCATCATTATTTTCTAAAAGCCAGGTCTTAATTAATCCAATCGTACCATTTAAGCAGAAGGAATAGGAATATTTTAAATCTTCACCAGACCCAGGAAACATAGGGGCTAGTGTTTTCATACTATTACTAGCAATTATGGTTTCAATTTTATGAATAAAGGCAATATCACCGTTGGTTCCAATAAGAGCACGGCAGATATCTTTATTCTCTAACAGGATAGAAAAGATATCACCTATAAAAGAGAAGGTATCTTTATTTATACCAATTGGATGGGCATTTATAGCACCTATGATTTCTTCTAAGAGCTCTCTTTCAATTTCATCTAACATACTGTAAATATCAGTATAATGAAGGTAAAAAGTAGAACGGTTAATATCTACCTCATCCACCAATTCTTTAACAGTAATCTCATTAATACTTTTGGATTGCATAAGTTTAGCTAATCCAGAACGAAGCTGTGCTTTGGTTTTTCTAATTCTTCTGTCAGTTTTTACTTCCATAGTTAAAATCCTTTCAACTAAATTTATATTAGGTAACAATGGTGGTTCGTTATTGATTCAGATTTCAAATAGTAATTATGAATAATATACACTTATCCTGTCCGGTGTCTATTATGCTACGTAGAATTTGATTTATATTGTTTAATAAATAGATGTGATGATAATTGATGGTTGAAACTATATATTATATTTAGTATAATTCAAAATATTCAAAAAAGCAACACATTGTCCATTAATATAAAATATTCTATTACTATAAAGTTGTACATTAATGGAAAACCATATTATTAACAGAACTACGGTGATGAAAAAATCTATTCTAAATAGACTTTTGTTTTAAGCGGAGTATCCTAATAAGTAGACATATGGCGGAACAATGATAACTTTTGTATGAATGCAGACGTAGTAATGCGATGTGAAAGCAAATGACTGAAAGGAGTGTACTAGATGATTAAAGGTGAATGGAAAAAATTATTAAAGAATAAAACTTTATTAGTAGTATTGGTAGCAATTATTGCAATTCCTACTATATATACCACCCTGTTTTTAGGCTCTATGTGGGATCCCTATGGTAAGCTTAGTAACTTACCAGTGGCTGTGGTAAATGAAGATAAATCTGTGGTTTATCATGAAAAAACCTTAAGTGTAGGGGAGGATTTGGTGGAGAATCTAAAAGAGGAGGATAGCCTTTTCTTTCATTTTGTTGACAGTCAGACAGCACTTAGAGGTTTGGAGAATGGAACGTACTATATGGTAATCACTATTCCAGAGAATTTTTCAGCAAATGCATCCACAGTGCTGGAGGATAATCCAAAGAAAATGGAACTAAAGTACGCAACCAACCCAGGCACTAATTATATTGCCAGTAAAATGAGTGAAACTGCAGTAAATAAGATGAAAGAAAGTGTTTCTGATAAAGTTACCCAAGTATATACCCAATCTGTTTTTGACAGTATAGAAGAGATTGGAGAGGGGATGGAGACTGGAGCTTATGGAGCCAGTGAATTAAGGGATGGTATTAAGAAAGCTTATGATGGTATAAATAGTTATACAGATGGTGTCAATCAGGTAGCAGAAGGAACCAAGGAGCTGGTTGAAAATAATGATACATTAAATCAGGGGATTACGGATTTGACCAGCGGTGTAACCGCTTTAAGAGAAGGCAGTAACAAACTAAGTAAGGGTTTGTCCACCATGTCTTCCTCTATCGGAAATACCATACCCAACGAGCAGGATATTGAGGCCCTTGAGAAGGGATTAGACAGCTATAATGCTGGAATTAACCAGTTAAATACAGCACTTCAAAGCCTGTCTGCCTCCTCTTCTGCCAAAAGCATTTCAACGTCCCTTTCAAGTATAGGCGATAATACCAAAGCAGCAGCAGGAAGTGTGCAGTCTATAGCACAGGCCCTTACTGTTTTGAGTACTGCCAACTTAAATCAAGAACAACTAAAAGCTTTGCAAACTATTGGAGCATCTGTGGGTTCTCTGGGGCATAACTTAAGTACAATTGGAACACAGACTCAGAATGTAGCGACTGACTTTACCAGCCTTTCAGCAGGAATCTCCAAACTAGGTGACTTAAAGACAGGTGTTAAAAATCTTTCAGATAATTCTGCCCTTGTTTTAAATGGCAGTAAAGCAGCAATTGATGGTCTTTATAAAGGTTTAGATGCAGTAAAATCAACACTGGATGCTACTGTAATTCCTGGAAGCAAAAGTCTTAATAATGGACTAGATGATTTGTTTATGGGAATTGCCGGAGAAAGTGGTTTAAAGAGTGGCATTAAGGCTTACACAGATGGTGCCCGTGAAATTGATTCCGGTGTTATGAAACTTGATGGTAAATCGGCAGAACTAAGGAATGGAATGAATGAGCTACTAGATGGAGGAAACAAATTATCAGAGGAATTAAGGAAAGGTGCAAAGGAAGTAAAGGACACCACTCTATCAGAGAATTCCAAAGAGATGTTTTCATCACCTGTAGAAGTAAGTGAGACTATGATAACGACTGTAAAGAACAATGGTCATGCCATGGCAGCTTATATGATGTCAGTTGCCTTATGGGTAGCATGCATCGCATTTTGTATCATGTATCCCCTTACAGAGTTTGAAGGAGAATTAAAGTCTGGTATTGCTTGGTGGGCAAGCAAAGCTACAGTACTCTTTCCTATAGCAATAGCGCAAGCCCTCCTTATGCTCTTTATGTTAAATCGTATAAATGGGTTTACACCCATAGATTTAGAGAGAACAATCTTTGTAGCTTGTTTAGCTTCCGTTGCCTTTATGGCAATTATGTATTTCTTTAATGTTTGGCTTGGTAAAGTAGGAAGCTTTATTATGTTAATATTTATGGTAGTTCAGCTTGCAGGCTCTGCTGGAACCTATCCGATTGAATTATCAGAGAGTTTTGTGGGAAAAATTCATAAATATCTGCCTTTTAGTTACACTGTAGAGGCTTTTCGTAACAGTATATCTGGCGCTGGTTATATTTATCATGCAGTAGTTATGTTAAGTGTTATATTTATTGTATTTACAGTACTCACTGTTATGGTATTTCAGGTTAGAGCAAGACGTATAAAAAAAGGAAAACCTGTACTAACTGATCTACTCACGGGTGGAGGGTTAGCATAAAAAATTCTGGTAAAATATTTCATTTAAAAGTACAATAAGAGTATGAGTAATTGTTAATAGATGATTCAAAATATTTTAGAAACAAGAGTGAAAGAAAATTTAATTCAGAAAGGCTGCCGCTTTAGATTCTTTCACTCTTATGATTTGTGGCAGTATGGCAGGTTACCTGCTATATCAGAAGGTGTACATATGATACTATGCTATATTTATGAAGGAATGGCTGATTTTGAAATTACTTTGTTGTTACATCGATTAAAAAACCAAGGAAATAAAGAAATCCTATCCATAGCCTCAAGTTATGAGCTTATGACAGCCCAGTCAGGACTAAGGTATAAACCAGATAAACTAATATCAGAGCTAACTGATCTTACAAAAGTAGAAGCACTCATTATACCTGGTGGTCCAATCAATAACAATCAAAATGATATTTGTAATCTGATAAAAGTAATGGTAAAAGAGGAAAAATTAGTAGGAGCCATATGTTTTGCGCCTCAATTCCTAGGTAGAGCAGGGATTTTAAAGGCGTATAAATATACAACGTCCTGTTCAGAAGATACCATACAGAGACTTCAGGTGGAAGACCCTTTCTATAGGCCTAACTATAGGGAAGCCAGAGTGGTAAAAGATAGAAATATTATTACTGCAAAAGGGCATGCCTTTATAGACTTTTCCATGGCTGTATGTGGATATTTAAATATCTATGAGTCAGAAGAACAGTTACATGAGTATTTTAAACCTTTAAAGGATAAGGAATAGTTGTAGGTGTATAGCCTTGTACCTATCAGTAAAACCAGTATCTATAGGTAGCAATTAATTAGGGTAACAAAATTAATTGCTGTTTGGAGGTACATAGGATTTAATGACAGGTACAAGGTTTAATTTAAATAAAAGACGAGAAACTTACGATTGGTCTTGAAATCTTAGGAAATGCAATCATAGGGTGTATCGTATTAACTTTTAACACGGTAAAGAATTAATTCATCAGCATATTAAAGAATTTCCTCTTGACAGCTCTATTGGTATGTGATAGATTAGATTTAATTTAAAAAGTGAAATGCAGTGACAAGGAGGAGTACATACAATTCCGATTTTCAGAGAGAAGATGGTTGGTGAGAATCTTTAAGAAGGATGTATGGAAGTAGCCTTTGAGCAGTGGACCGAAAGAGAGTGATCTTTAGTAGACTTCAACGTAATTTTCCTACGTTACAGGGAGAGCGGTATCGATTGATTTTCTGTACTGAAAGAATTATCTTTAAATATTTCATCCGTACCGACAGAGTGCAGAGAGATTTCTCTTTGAATGCAGGTGGTAACACGGATTTATATTCGCCCTAAGCAAATAGCAGCAATAGCTGGTATATGCTTAGGGTTTTTTTACGCAAATCAGTGAACACGCTGGATTGTGTAAAGTTAAATCATCAAATGTAACATATTTTATCATGATAAACAAAGAAAGGATTGCCAGGGAAAGAATACAAACTTCTTCTCATAAAAGGCATTAACACGAAAAGAGTGTTAGGTAATGACAATATGGAAATTAAGGGTACAGAACTTTTTGTAAAAGCGTTAAAAGAGGAAGGTGTTACCACTCTATTTGCTTATCCAGGAGGACAGGTAATTGATTTGTTTGATGCACTTTATGATCAGGAGGAGATTGAAGTTATCCTGCCAAGACATGAACAGGCCTTGGTACATGCAGCAGATGGATATGCAAGGTCTACAGGCAAAGTTGGAGTCTGTTTGGTTACAAGCGGTCCGGGAGCTACTAACTTAGTTACTGGAATCGCAACGGCTAACTATGACAGTGTACCGCTGGTGTGTTTTACTGGACAAGTAGCTACTTCCTTGATTGGAAATGATGCCTTTCAGGAGGTGGATATAGTAGGAATTACACGAAGCATTTGCAAATATGCCATAACTGTAAGAGATAGAAAGGACCTTGGAAGAATAATAAAAGAGGCCTTTTATATTGCTAAGACAGGAAAGCCTGGTCCTGTACTAATAGATTTACCTAAGGATATTCAACAAGCTTTTGGAGAAAGTGAATACCCGGAGGAAATAAATATAAGAGGATATAAGCCCATGGCAGGTGTTCATTTAGGGCAGTTAAAACGAGCAATGGCTATGATAGAAGAGGCTAAAAGGCCTGTGTTTTTAATTGGCGGAGGTGTTAATATTTCTGGGGCAGGAAAGGAATTGACAAAATTATCAGAACGTACAGGAATCCCTGTTATAACCACCATTATGGGAAAAGGTGCTATCCCTACAACTCACCCGTTGTATGTAGGAAACATTGGTATACATGGAAATTATGCCTCTAATATGGCAATAAGTGACTGCGATGTTTTAATATCCATTGGTACAAGATTTAATGATAGAATTACTGGAAAAGTCAGCGAATTTGCCAAGAATGCAAAGATTATTCATATAGACATTGATGCTGCCTCCATTTCAAGAAATATATCAGTAGATATTCCCATTGTGTCAGATGCTAAGACAGCTTTGGAGAAAATGCTTGATGAGGCCAAACCACTTCAGATAACAGAATGGGCTAATTGTATAACCAATTGGAAGAAAGATTATCCCATCACCATGAACAGTATAAGTGGATTAACACCTGAGAAAATTATAAGGAAAATAAATGAAAGATATAAAAACTCTGTAGTTGTAACAGATGTTGGACAGAATCAGCTATGGACCACGCAGTTCCTGGAGTTAGATGAGAATAGAAAACTATTAACCTCAGGTGGATTAGGAACCATGGGTTATGGACTACCTGCTGCCATAGGTGCTAAGCTTGGAAATCCTCTAAAGGATGTTATTTGCATCTCAGGGGATGGAGGAATTCAAATGAATATACAGGAGATGGCAACAGCTGTGGCTCTTGAAATTCCATTCATTATTTGTATCTTTAATAACGCTTACCTGGGTAATGTAAGACAATGGCAGGAACTATTCTATAAGAAACGATATGCCTCTACTTGCCTTAAATATCGCAGAAGCTGTAACAGAAACTGTGGTACCAATGAAGAATGTCCCAAATATACACCTGATTTCGTAATGTTATCAAAGAGTTATGATACTCTAGGCATAAGGGTAGAAACAGAAGAGGATATGGATAAGGCCTTTGCTATGGCAGATAAGAATAGGAAAGCTCCAACTATAATTGAATTTATCATAGATGAACGTTTAAATGTATCTCCAATGGTACCAGGCGGAAAGCCGCTAAATGAGATGATAATGGAATGTTAGAATAGGTGAAAAGCAACTCAATAAATAATTTTAAGAGAGGATACTGGCAAAAATTTTCGTAAAACAGCGATGCATGAATTATGCCAGGTAATGATTATATGGAAAATATGAAAAAAAGATGGATTTCTTTATATGTAGAAAATGATGTTGGAGTATTAGCTAAGATTTCAGGGCTGTTCTCGGGTAAATCTTATAATTTGGACAGTCTGACGGTGGGTGAAACAGAGGATGAGAGTATATCAAGAATGACGATAGGATTAACGAGTGATGACATGACTTTTGAGCAAATCAAGAAACAATTAAACAGGTGTGTTGAAGTTATTAAAGTTGTGGACTTTACAGATGTTAAAATTCACATGAAAGAAATACTGTTTCTAAGAATCAATAACTGTTCCAAAGGGGATAAAGAAGAGATATTTAGAATGGTTGATGTATTTGGTTTAACTGTGATAGACTATGATAAAGGAAGTGTTCTATTAGAATGTGTCCAGACGGAAAGTAGAAACAATGATATTATCAAACTATTTCAACATAGCTTTTTAAACCGAATAGAAGTGGTAAAAGGCGGCAGTGTGGCAGTTGAGGCTGTGAGTATCTCCAGTAGATAATGTTGCAAAGCCAGGATAAGAAGGGTGCTCCTGTTTATGATACAATTCATTTGTAATCAAAAGTTAAGTAATTGAAAACATAAAATACCCTATACGATTAGAGATAAATGTCTGATGAACTTGGTGTAGATGGGTATTTGCGCTCAACCATATATAGGGTTTGAAATGTTTGCAATTGCTTCCCAGTAAATAAAACAGGAGAGAGGAGGGGCGCAATTGAATTCTATAGATTTCATGCAAAGGTCCATTAATTATATTGATGAACATTTAACGGATAAAATAGCAGCTGAGGAACTGGCTGAAATATCAGGATTTTCCAAGTATCATTTTTACCGTTTGTTCAGTAAGTACATGGGGATGCCAGTAATGGAATACATTACATTTAGAAGACTGCAGTATAGTTGTAAGTATTTAAGGGATGGAGACAAAATTATTGATATAGCTATGCGATACGGATTTGAAACCCATGCCGGATATACGAAGGCCTTTAAAAAGCATTATGGTTATTCA
>DALYNO010000106.1:0-9801 GCA_031975295.1 Anaerocolumna sp.
AAAATCTACCTGATGTCCGTGTGTTAAGAATATCTTATTTGAGGAGTCCCTAAAACGCAAAATCAGACCTTCTTTTATTTTGATACCGGGAAATAAGGGGGTATATTTTTTTAGGCTTTCATCATAAAAGTAATCATAATATTCTTTAGAAAAAGCCTTATCTTTCTTCACTATATCATGATTCCCATACAACATATGAAATCGATTCTCTGCATAGAACTTTGATAAAAGCCAGAATATATGACTATAAGTGTATTTAATGTCCTCCATACTCCTGTTTTCCCAAAGCTCATCTCCATCTCCAAGTTCGATATAGATATAGCCATTATCATAATAATGGTTTAATGCTGCAAAATATAGATTTTGATTGTTAAAAAAATTATCGCCCCAATTGCCCTCACCTCTATGACAGTCACTAAATAAGACAATTTTAGTATTATGGTCAATTAAAAGCTCATCAGCGGCGTTATAAACATTCGTCAAGTGCTTAAAGGCGGACATTTGGGTACCTCCCATCAAACTAGAGTGATTGTAATGTTTCTATTTGCAACGAAGAATTGTATGCGCCGCTAATATCTGGACCAAATAGATTAAAGGCAGACATTGTTTCTTCATCCCAAGTATCAAGGATGTCGCTGATTTTTTCACAGTTTTTAAACATATCAGTTCTGTTAGCCATATCCATAATATTTCTATATAATTTAGGTGCTTGCACTTTAACAAAATATAGTCTGTCTAGGGTATTATCAGCAATATATTTTGTAGCAATGTTATAAGCCATGCAATTTCTACGATTGGTGGTTTGCATTAAAAATTCTATCATAGCGGTTCTAGTTCGTGGTTGTTTGTTTCGTGGCTTATCATAATTAAATGCTACAGAGTTACCTCTAATAGTCAATTCCTTTAATTTATAACCAGCATTTAACATACCTTCAACAAAAGCGTCTTTCATGGTATCATCTCTTAGCGTAACTTCAGTTGACATGGCTAAATCGGATGGGTGTGAAAATTCGGCTAATTTAAATGCAGTTAACCACCAGTGCATCTCATTCCTTTGTAATAATATGCTATCTTTCTTGCGAAGAGTACAAGACATATATATTTGGTCCTTATCTTCTACTGCATTATATAAGGTAGTATTAAAACCAAATATATTACGTCGTACAGGATCGGTAGTATTATAAATACCAATTTCACATCCAGTTGTCATGCCGTATTGACCTTTCCAAAATTCAATAAGCCAATTTTTCCCCGCATATTCGAAGTAAATTGGTTCGCAGTCAATAATCATATTAAGTGCAGCAGTACCTTCATCATATAGCTGACAATAGCCGCATTTTCTTTGCCAGCCGTCTTTAAGGGAATAAAATAAATCTTGTGGAGCATAATAAGCAAAACCCCAAGGTGCCAGATCTTTATTTAGTTCAACATTTTTTTCTGATTTGGATAACCACTCCCAGTTCTTAGTGGTTACAACAGTATCTAAACTTGCCATATGAAGCACCATTTCATCTTCATCTTTTGGCTCTTTATATGGTTTTTTAGAATAAAATAAAGATAATCCTATGAATATGCCATAAAGAATAAATGTCACAGAACCATCAGTTAAAAGCTTAGTAATAAAACTTAACAGCTGCATACAAAACTCCTTTCTTTTAAGTAACACATATTAAGCCTAAGATATTATGCATAATAAGGTACTTATATTGTTATAATATTGTATTCGAGTTTCCCAAACTGTGTTAAAAAAATATGGTTTTTTCTGCAATAAACTTCATAGGACTTAATTTCATACAATCTACATCATAAATCATTTGATTTTATTGTGTAATGATTGGTTTAAATAGTATCTTATTTACAGGTTTTTGGAGTATAATATATAACTTTTATACATTGCCAAATGAAATAAAGAAAGTTACAATAAGACCATAGTTACCAATAAATACAAAATTTTATAGTATAATAACACTTTTAGGATTAAAGGAGGAAAATATTATGAGTAAAATAATTGTAATAGGAGCTAATCATGCAGGTACAGCTGCACTAAATACTATTTTGGATAATTACAAAGATAATGAAGTGATTGCTTTTGATAGTAATAATAATATAAGTTTTTTGGGTTGTGGTATGGCACTATGGATCGGAAAACAAATTAGCGGGCCGGAAGGTTTGTTTTATTCTACCAAAGAAAAGTTGGAAGAAAAGGGTGCTAAAATATATATGGAAACTCCCGTAGAGCATATAGATTTTGATAAAAAAGTCGTTTATGCCAAAGGAAAAAATGGAGAGGATTACCGGGAAAGCTATGATAAACTGATTCTTGCGACTGGTTCCATTCCAATTGTTCCTAATGTAGAAGGGAAAGATCTAAAGAATGTTCAAATGGTTAAATTATACCAAAATGCACAGGATGTAATAGAGAAGCTGGAAGATGAAAGTATAAAAGATGTAGTGGTAGTAGGTGCAGGCTATATTGGAGTAGAGCTTGCGGAAGCATTTAAAAGATGTGGCAAAGCTGTAACTTTAATTGACTGCGTAAGTACTTGCCTGGCAGGTTACTATGATGAGGAATTCACAGTAACCATGAAAGAAAACTTAGAAAAAAATGGCGTTAAATTAGCCTTTCAAGAAACTGTTCAAAAGATAGAAGGAAAAGATAAAGTTAGTCAGGTTGTCACCGATAGAGGTACTCATAAAGCTGATATGGTAATAATGGCAATAGGCTTTAGACCTAACAATAAACTGGGTGATGATAAACTGCAGTTATTTAGAAATGGTGCATTTATAGTTGATAGGCATCAAATGACCAGTATAAAAGATGTTTATGCCATAGGAGATTGTGCTACTGTTTATGATAATTCTGTAGATGATCTAAATTATATAGCGCTGGCTTCAAATGCTGTACGCTCTGGTATAGTTGCTGGACATAATAGTTGTGGAAATAATCTGGAGTCTGTTGGTGTACAAGGCTCTAACGGAATCAGTATATGGGGTTATAATATGCTGTCAACTGGAATGACTCTTGGGAAAGCTAAAAAATTAGGTATAAATGCTGGTACAGCGGATTATGAAGATTTTCAAAAACCAGGATTTATGGAAGAAAATAGCAAGGTTAAAATTAGAATTGTATATGACTTGGACTCTAGAGTGGTACTGGGCGCACAAATGGCATCAGATTACGATATATCCATGGGGTTGCACATGTTTTCCTTAGCCATACAGGAAAAAGTAACAATCGATAAATTAAGATTGTTAGATTTATTTTTCCTGCCTCATTTTAATCAGCCGTATAGCTACATTGCATTGGCTGCACAAAATGCGAAATAAACTTTCACATCCAGAAAAAATATACGATAGATAAATAGATTATAATTTCAAGTATTTTATTATCATATGATAACAAACAAAGGATGCCGCCAAATAGCCCAATTAATATTACGCCTAGCGATTTGCACAAATTAGAAAGTCTCATACTTGGATTCCAATGGATATGAATACCGAATTTTCTGATGATTTGAGCTAAACTATTATGAAACAGATAACTTATGAAGTGTTTAGTTTGGGCTATTTGATACTGGCATCATACAAATAAGGCTGTCACAGAATGAAAACCCTAAGGTATTATTCATTCTGTGACAGCCTATATTTTATGAAACAGGATAAGACTTATTCATTGGTTTTCTTGTCCTTAATAAATGTTTTCTCAAACCACTGAAAGACGATAACACTTATGGTAATAATTATAATTACGGAAAAGATACTAAACATTCCTTTCCACATAATATCTAAAGATTGTAATATAGCTTCGTTCATTTCGGTCTCCTTTCAAAATGAGGTAAACTTTAAACTTAAAATTAAAGTAGAGAAGTTACAAGTTTAATAATAACACCACCAGCGACTACAGAAGCAATCTGTCCAGATACGTTTGCACCAATAGCATGCATAAGCAAATGATTTGTTGGATCTTCTTTTATAGCCATCTTTTGTACCACACGTGCTGACATAGGGAATGCTGAAATTCCGGCGGCACCAATCATAGGGTTAATTTTATTTTTACGGAATAGATTAATAAATTTCGCAAATAGAACGCCGCCAATGGTATCAAAGATAAAAGCAACCAGACCAAGTAACATGATCAATAAAGTTTGCCAGGTAACAAATTTGTCAGCTTTCATGCTAAAGGAGATAGTGATACCTAATAATAAAGTAATAAGGTTGGCTAAATTATTTTGTGCAGCATCTGACAGGGTATTTAATACACCACACTCTCTAATTAAGTTACCAAACATTAAGAATCCTACCAATGAAACAGAAGCTGGGGAAACTAAACCGGCAATAATGGTAACAGCTATTGGGAATATAATTTTAAGCCTTTTAGATACAGAAACTGGATTATATGGCATACGAATTAATCGTTCTTTTCTGGTAGTGACTAATTTGATGGCAACAGGTTGTACCAATGGAACCAATGCCATGTAGGAATAAGCTGCTACAGCAATAGCACCTACATATTGAGAATTAAGTATCTGAGATACTAAAATGGAAGTAGGTCCATCAGCTGCTCCGATTATACCAATGGAAGCTGCATCTGTAATACTAAAGCCTAAAATGGTTGCCACTGTTAATGCAAAGAAAATACCAAACTGTGCTGCAGCACCAAACAGAAACATAATGGGGTTAGAAAGCAGAGGACCGAAATCAATCATCGCACCAATACCGATAAATAACAGGATGGGTAGTGCTTCAGACTGATTAATACCTACATCGAATAACCACTGTATAATACCGTGGGTTTCACCAATTCCTGGCATTACCTGATCAATAACACCGGATAGCGGCAGATTTACCAAGATAGCACCAAAACCCATTGGCAACAATAAAGAAGGTTCATAGCCTTTTGCTATTGCAAGGTAAATTAAGAGTATACCAACGGCATACATAACAAGTTGTGGGATAGTAATCGCTGTAATCCCCGATAGTAAAAAATCCATTTTAGATCTCCCTTCGTGCTTGTACAATTTATGGTAGGGATGTCAACAATAAAATAACCTGTATCCTTATACAGGATACAGGTCTTGTCATTTCAAATTAAACCAGAACGCTATCGCCCATGATGTTGATTTAATTACACAATTAAGCATAAAAATGCTAAGGTATGTTGACTACTCCCCTATATCTAATTATAAATACAGTAGCATAAAACAGGGCTTAAGTCAATAAGAGTATACATAATTAAAGGATATGTATGGATAAAAATATGGCTAAACTACTAAAGATAAGAGTATTTATAAGAGATTTAAGCAATATATGTATAAAAATAGCTGCTTTATAATTAAGTTCTTTATTTTACTTGTGTAAAAGACATCTTGTGGTAAAATAAGACCAAGGCAAAATGACTGCAGATGACTATAGATTAAATTGACTATAGATTAAAATATTTTAAAGTCAGTGGTGTAGAATTAATATGCATATATATTGGTATTCTATTACTTAGGAATATAAAATACTATAAAGCTTAAAGCTGAAAAGGAATAGCGTTGTGAATAATAAGCAGAAATTGAAGAAATGTAGAAAGGGATAATCGAAGAATAAAACGGGATAATCGAAGAATAAAACGGAGATTAAAAAGGATATCATGATGAATAAAATATACGAATTTGAAGCAGAAATAAAAAAGGTTCCAGATATAGACGGCGCCTATGTGGAAATTCCTTTTGATGTAAAAGCAGAGTTTGGAAAAGGTAGAGTTCCTGTAACGGCTACATTTGATGGAGTTATATATGAAGGGAGTTTAGTTAGAATGAAGACACCCTGTCATATTATAGGAATAAGAAAAGAAATTCGGGCACAAATAAATAAACAACCAGGAGATATTATTAAAGTTACAGTACAGGAAAGGCAAGTAGTGAAGTAAATTATTAAATCAAGTTTAGTAATATAATCACACAAAGTTTAAAATTAAATTCAAATACTAAAATAGGCAAACATTGGATGGGGGATTTCATGATTAGAGATACTTTTGATAAAATAAAGGACGGACAAGATATACGCCAAAACTTAATTCAACTGAAAGCAGAATTAAAAGAAGGGCATAATAAAGCAGCATTACAGTACTATATGGGGCAAGATACAACCATTTTTGAACAATTATTGATTCATGATGATCCTAAAGTTAGAAAGAATACGGCATTAATTATTGGAGAACTGAAACTTGAGGGGTATTTAGACAAGTTATATGAAGCTTATGAAAAAGAGAATCAATTATTTATAAAAAGTTCCTATTTAACTGCAATGAGTCATTTTGATTTCAGCAGTTATAAACATACATTAAATACTAGAATAGAATATCTTGGTAGTGCAAAAGTAGAGGAATCCAGTAAAAAACACATTACTGAAGAGCTTTTGGTATTGTCCAAAATGTTAATTAAGGTAGAAGGTGTTAAAAAACATCTCTTTCATGGATACAATCTATCCATGGGAGCAGTACTGATCACAAACCGAAATTATAATAATATAACTTTAGAACAGATTGAAACTGATAAAGCCAAGCTTTTTAATGCAGGGGTAATGTTACAGACAGATAACTGGAATAATATTCTGCCGATAAGAACCTATAGTGAAATTCTATTCTATTTAAATGATCTGAAAACTTGCAGTAATAATTACAAAAACGCAGCACAAGACATTGCAGGAAGTAGTTTATTGGCATTTTTAAAAGCTTGCCATGAGGGTGAATATCCATTTTATTTTAGAATAGAACTAAAAAGTAAAATGGAACTAGATAAGAAAAGTACATTTACGAAGAAATTGGGAATGGAATTAGAAGCCTTAACGAGCAGAAAATTAATAAATACTACTTCTAATTATGAAGTAGAACTTCGATTAATTGAAAATAAGGAAGGAACCTATAATCTTTTAATTAAACTATACACGATAAAGGATGAAAGATTTAATTATAGAAAGAAAGCAGTAGCAGCCAGTATTCAACCCCAAAATGCGGCGCTTATTATGGCACTTGTAAAAAAATATCTAAAAGAAAATGCACAAGTATTGGATCCATTTTGCGGAGTTGGTACTATGCTGGCTGAAAGAAAACTGGCAGTACCATGCAAAACCATGTATGGGCTTGATATATATAGCACAGCCATAGATTATGCAAAAGAAAATCTGGCAAGGGATTTTGGAAATATATTTTTTATAAACAGAGATTTTTTTGATTTTACCCATACCCATATTTTTGATGAAATTATAACAAATATGCCGAGAGTAATGGGACATAAAGAAGAAGAGGAAATTCATGCTCTTTACCGCCGTTTCTTTATTAAAGCAAAAGAACATATATCCCAAGAAGGGGTTATTATCCTTTATTCTCATAATAAAGAATTTGTGAAGAAATATGGATCATTGAATGGATATAAGATAATTGAGGAGTTTGAAATCTCCAAAAAGGAAGAGGCCTACGTATTTGTGTTAAAGTTAAGGTAAAGAAGTAAGTAAGAATCGGAGTCATTTGGGCTCAAAATGTAGGAAAAAGAAGAGGAAGCAGCATACCTTTGGTTATGCTGTAAGGTTGAAAGAAAATAATTTAAGAAGGGAAATGCCATTAACAGATTCTTTTAACGTTATGTTAGGTAATATCACAGTTGTAAACAAAGTGATATGCATTGGGTATTATTATGATAAAATTAGGTTCACACGTTAGTATGAGTGGTAAAGAAATGTTTTTAGGTTCAGCAAAAGAAGCTGCTAGTTATGGTGCTAATACATTTATGATATATACCGGAGCACCTCAGAATACTAGAAGAAAGAAGATTGAAGATTTAAATATTAATAAAGGGTTAACTTATATGAAGGAACATGGGTTAAGTGACTTAATCGTACATGCTCCCTATATTATAAATCTAGGTAATACAGTGAAAGCAGAAACCATAACACTAGCTACAGAATTTCTCGCTTCTGAGATAGAAAGAACAGAAGCCTTCCAGGGGAAATGTCTGGTGTTGCATCCTGGCTCCCATGTTGGTGCTGGTGAAAAAGAAGGTATAGCCCAAATAGTAAAGAGCATTAACGAGGTTTTAACAAGAGATACCAATGTTAATATAGCTCTGGAAACCATGGCTGGCAAGGGAAGTGAAATAGGCAGGTGCTTTGAAGAACTTGCTCGAATTTATGATGGGGTGAAATATAACAATAAATTAAGAGTATGTTTTGATACTTGCCATACTTTTGATTCTGGATATGATATTGTGAATGATTTTGATGGAGTAATAGATCATTTTGACCATTTAATAGGAAAAGATCAAATAACAGTATTTCATATTAACGACAGTAAAAACCCATTTGGTTCAGGTAAAGATCGCCATGCTAATATAGGGTTAGGATTTATTGGCTTTGAAGCGCTTAACTATATTGTTCATCATAAAGACTTTACTAATGTACCTAAAATCCTTGAAACACCTTATGTTCCTGTTCCAGAAAACGATAAGAAATCGATACCACCCTACAAAGAAGAAATTAAGATGCTTAAAAAGGGTGAGTTTAATGAAAACTTAATACAGGATATCTTATATTCTGCAGAATAAAAGGGTA
This sequence comes from Anaerocolumna sp., assembly GCA_031975295.1. Classification (GTDB taxonomy): domain Bacteria; phylum Bacillota; class Clostridia; order Lachnospirales; family Lachnospiraceae; genus Anaerocolumna. The sequence continues at coordinate 8,590 of DALYNO010000106.1, forward strand.
AAAGAATGTTCCTGGTAGTGTAGGTAATCTGCATATCTTTGAAACAACTGTCTATAGGGTAATGGATGCAGATGGCGCAGGTTAATCGGTTATAAAGTTGGATAAAGATACGGAAGTATTCCTAAAATATATTAATTCACAGGATTGAAATGCATGGAAAGTGTTTGAAGATAAAAAACGTGTTTGAAACGAAGTAACTTGGTTAAAACACGTTTTTTCATTTGCTTTTTATTTACATTTATTACTAAAATTTAAAAAACACTTGACCTAAAGTTAACTCTAGTGATTATAATATAATTATCCAGTGCCTGATGGCATAGGAGCAAGGAAATGTTACTGTAAACCGGCTTCTCTTAATACAGCGGAATCTATAGAGAAATGTAGTTATTATAGGTAAGCAAATAAGAGTAGTAAAAACAGTTGCAATTGCTTAGCAGTGATAAAAAGGAGGTTTACTGCATGATTTTACAAGATACTTATACGTTAAAGAATGGAATAAAAGTACCAAAGATTGGTCTGGGAACCTGGCAGATACCCGATGGAGAACAAACCTATCAGTCAGTATTGTGGGCACTACAGAATGGATACAGGCATATAGATACGGCAATGGCATATGGAAATGAGGCTAGTGTTGGCCGTGCCATGAAGGATTCAGGAATTCCTAGAGAAGAGATTTTTGTTACAACTAAGTTACCGGCAGAACATAAAGGATATAAGATTGCCCATGAATGCTTTGAGAAATCCATATCTGCATTGGACCTTGCATATATTGATCTTTACTTAATCCATGCACCCTGGCCATGGAGTAATATGGGAGAGGATTGTACTCAGGGAAATATAGATAGCTGGAAGGCATTTGAAGAAATCTATGATAGTGGTAAGGTTAAAGCTATAGGAATTTCTAATTTTGAGCCTAAGCATATTAAACCTCTATTATCAGAGTGTAAGCATGTTCCAATGATGAATCAGATCTCTTTCCATATTGGTCACAGGCAGGAAGAGATTGTTACTTTCTGTACTGCGCAAGACATCAGAATTACTGCTTACTCCCCTCTTGCTACAGGTAGAATTATCGGAAATAAGGAAATTGTAGCTATGGCGGATAAATATAATGTAACACCGGCTCAGCTTTGCATACGTTATTGCCTGCAAAAGGATACTGTAGTTATTCCGAAATCAACAAAAGAAGAAAGAATCATTTCTAATACAAAG
>DALYNO010000107.1:0-9771 GCA_031975295.1 Anaerocolumna sp.
GGACATTAGTGAGAATTTACAAAAAATTTCCACGGGTGATTTAACTAAGAGTAACCAAAAGGAATATGTAGGGGATTTTAAACCAATCAATCATTCTTTATCTGAGATTACCAGTTTTCTGAATAGTACATTAAAAACCATTAATCAAGCCAGCTTTCAGGTTAAAATGGGTGCTGAACAAATAGAAGATGCTTCAAGATCCTTAGCAGAAGGAGCCACGGAGCAAGCGGGTGTTATTGAAGGACTTTCCACTGCTATATCTGTTATAAATATGCAGGTGGACTTAAATACAGACAGTGTTAATTCTGCTACGGAATATTCTAAAAATATGGTTTTAGGTATGGAAGAGAGTAATGCAAAGATGCAAAATATGCTAGCAATTATGGAGAACATTGAGAATTCCTCTAAGAAAATTGATGAAATTAATGCTGTTATTGGAACCATTGCTAGTAAAACGAATCTTTTAGCATTAAATGCCTCTATTGAATCTGCTAGGCTGGGAGCCGATGGTAAGGGATTTGCCGTGGTTGCAGAAGAAATGAGAGTCTTATCCAGCCAGTCTGCAGAAGCGGTTAACAATACCCAGGCGTTAATCGGGAACTCTTTGGAGGCAATCAATCAAGGTGCTATGGCTGCAAAAGAAACTGCAGAGATGCTAAAAAGTGTAACGGAATCTGTACATCACTTTATGGATATTATTAATAAAATTGATTTATCTTCTAAGGAACAGGCGATGGGTATACATGAGATATCAAATAGTATCGAACAGATATCAGCAGTTGTACAAAACAATGTGGCAACTGCAGAGGAGTGTTCGGCTTCTTCTGAAGAACTTAATACACAGGCAAATATTATGTTTGATGAAGTGAATAGATTTAAGTTTTAATAATTGAAAAAGGGTTAGATTCGGTATAGTTTAACGAATACCTTAAGATGGTTTCCCCTTCTGTTTTTTCATTTCTATTTGCCTGTTCTTTGTCATATAATAAATTAAGAAAAGCATTTAGTTGCCTATGGAATAGCAGCTTCTGATTATAGATAGCAGAAGATAGGAGTTTATATGCCTGAGGAAGAATTTTTTACTTTTAGAGAATACATGAGAAAAGAAGGCGAGACCTTATCTGCTTCTGCGGAAGATTACATGGAGATGATTTATCGACTTAGCAGAGAGAATGGCTTTACAAGGGTTAATGATTTAGCAGATGCGCTAAATGTGCAACCACCTTCTGTAACCAAAATGATTCAGAAATTATCAGAGATGGATCTAATAAAGTATGAGAAATATGGAGTTATTATGCTAAAGGACAGAGGCGTAGCGATTGGCCATGGGCTTTTAGACAGACATAATAGTGTAGAAGGGTTTTTAAAACTTTTAAACATTCATGAAGGTCTGTTAGAAGGAACAGAGAAAATCGAGCATACCATAAATGGGGAGATTCTGCTTGGTATAAATAGACTCATTGGTTTTTTTGATGAGAATCCTTCTATATATATGCAGTTTATGAATTATCACAAATCTGATATTTAAGCAGGTTGTTGTAAATTACCGGTACATGTAAGCATGTACATAGCGTAACTTACAGCAACCTTTTTACTGTAATAATCTAGGTAGATAGTATATAATAAATGGGGTATAAAAGATATTCGGATCATGTTAGTATGAAACTAAGTTACTTGATAAACCGGATTGGAGTTTATCATGAACGATACAGTTATAGATGAAGGTTTCTTACAATAACTAGCGTAAGGGGAATGAAAGATGACAGAACTACTGGAATACATAATTAATGAAAAACTCAAGTTGGATATATCCCGAGTGGAAATTATACTGCAAAAAGATGGATTAACAAATCAAAATTATATTGTTAATCAAGATAACAAAAAGTATGTAATAAGAATATCAAATGATGGTTCAAAGTGTTTGGGTATTGATAGAAATGCAGAAATGAAAGCAATGTCAGTTGCTGCAAAAATTGGGATAGGAGCAGAATTACTATGCCATTCTATAGATCAGGGTTATATGATTACAGCATATATGGAAGGTGAGAAGTGGACAGATGATGATACTAAGAAGCCTGAGAATATTGTACGCATAGCAGAACTAATGAAGAAGGTTCATAATAATCATATTCCATATGATTTTTCGCCCTACAGAGACATTGAGAATAGAATAAGCTTTGCCAGAGAGCATCTACTGGAATTGCCTGATAATATGGAAGAGTTAACAAACCAATTACAGGAGATTGAAAAAACAAGGGATATAAGTGGAAGTAAATTAATTGGTTTATGTCACAATGATCCATTTTCAAATAATTATATAAATGGTGAAACCTTAAAGCTAATTGATTGGGAGTACGCGGGGATGGGTGATATCTACTTTGACTTAGCATGTATTTGTATGGCTTATACAGATGAAGAAAGAAATGCTTTTCTTACTGCTTATTTTGGTGTGTGTGATGAAGAGAAGATATTGAGTATAAATCAAATGACCTATGTGGGGTACTTCTGGAATGCTATGTGGGCAGTGGTGCAATCAAGATTAGAGGATACAGAACATGATTATAAGAGAATAGCTAAATACTTATTTAGTAGATTACTATCATATTGAAATATTATATAAAAGTACAGGCACATAATTTAGTGTATGGATAGTCATTTCTATACATTAAATTATAATGTGCCTGTTTTTAAAATAGAAAAAATCTTAATAAATTATAGATGGCAGAAATTAATTATAGGAAAGTGAAGATATGGTATGCAGCGGTTGTTATGAGACAAACTACAATTGCAATTGCAGTAGGAATGAGAGCACCTGCCAGGGTCCATTTTATACTTCCGGTTTCTTTCTTAATGGTCATTAGAGTAGTTGCACATGGCCAATGAAGTAAGCTAAAGAGCATTACATTGAGTGCAGTAAGATAAGTCCAATGATGCTCAACCAAAATAGCTCTTAAGGATGCAAGACTAGAGAATTCCACCATGGAGCCAGTTGAAAGATAACTCATAAGTAAAATTGGAAGAACAATTTCATTGGCTGGTATACCAAGCAAAAATGCCATTAATATATATCCGTCAAGCCCTAATAATTTAGCAAAAGGATCTAAAAATCCAGCTGTATGAGTAAGAATGCTGATATCTCCAATGTATATATTGGCAAATAACCAAGTAATTAAGCCTGCTGGAGCTGCGACAATTAATGCTCTCTTTAATACAAAAATAGTTCGATCAATCAGAGAGGTGTATAGCAATCTACCAATTTTAGGCAGTCTGTAGGGCGGGAGCTCTAAGGTAAAGGTAGATGGAACACCTTTTAAAAGTGTCTTAGACAGTACAAAGGAAACCAATAATGAAATACCTATACCCAAGATAACAAGAAGGGTAACTGTGAAAGCTGATAAAAGTCCAAAACTACTACCGCCATTTAATGCAAAGAAAATTGTTGCAATTGCAATTAAGGTAGGGAATCTACCATTGCATGGAACAAAATTATTCGTTAATATAGCAATAAGTCTTTCTCTGGGTGAATCAATAATACGACAAGAGATGATTCCAGCTGCATTACAGCCAAAACCCATGCACATGGTCAGACACTGTTTGCCATGGGCGCATGCTTTCTTAAATAAATGATCCAGATTAAATGCAACTCTTGGCAGATAACCTAAATCTTCTAATATTGTAAACAGGGGAAAGAAAATAGCCATTGGTGGAAGCATTACGGATACGACCCATGCCATTGTTCGGTACAGTCCAAGAACCAATAGACCATGTAGCCATTGAGGTGCATGGATATATGCAAAAAACAATGTAAATTTATCTTCAATAAAGAATAAGAATTCAGCTAAAAGTGAAGAAGGAACATTTGCACCTGCAATTGTAATCCAGAATACCAATGCTAACAAAGCAATCATAAGGGGAATTCCAAAAACCCGTGAAGTGATATAATCGTCTATTTTTTGGTCTCTGTTAAATTTTGATTTGGATGTTGTTACATATCGACTGGTAACTGCTTCTACTTTTTCATAAATAGTTCTAGTTATTTCATCTCTTAAATCTTTTCTTACCATATGATTATTTAGAGTTGAAGCTGCTTCTAACATTTTAAGTTCCTGATTTTCTTTGGCTTCACTTGTAATACTATTTAAGAAACTGGTATCTCCGTCGATTAGTCTTAGTGAAATCCATCTGGTATTAATTCCATATATAATTTCATCTAAAAATGGCTGTATGGCAGTCACCTTATTCTCAATCTCTCTTGAATAGCATACTAATTTGGGACTGGGAATAACTTCATCCTTTAATACTTTATACACTGTTTCTTTAAGTTCTGTTAATCCTTCACCTTTTCTGGCAGAGCATAACACAACAGGTATGCCTAATGCTTTTTCAATACCTTTACTATCTATGGTAATTTTTTTTCTTTTGGCTTCATCCATTAAGTTAATACATAATATAACTTTATTTCTAAGTTCAGTGATTTGATACACCAGATTTAAATTGCGTTCCAGACAGGTTGCATCACAAACTACAATGACCGCATCTGCATTGCCAAAACAAATAAAATCTCTGGCTACCTCCTCTTCGTTTGAAGCGGCAAACAGGGAATAGGTTCCAGGAAGATCAACTAAAATATGCGTGGTTTCCTTATACGCATACTCACCTCTTGCGTTTACAACTGTTTTACCTGGCCAGTTACCAGTGTGTTGATGCAGACCTGTCAATGTATTAAATACGGAACTTTTTCCAACATTAGGGTTACCAGCTAAAGCTATTACATATTCACCTTCTTGCTTATCTATTTTGTATAAATCAATCATGGAATTACTCTGGGTTGATTGAAATGTTAAGCCCATCTAAAACCTCCAAAGTAGTAGGATTGTTTTCCTTTTGTAGTATTTCACAAGGTAATTCTTCACATATTTCAACCTGATACTCTAATTCCTTCTTATAAGAATCTAAGGAAATAGTTACTGCACACAATGCCTCCTTTGACTTAACAATATGGACCAAGGAAGCTTCTTCTTTTCTAAGTGCTATCATGGCACCTCTGATATTGTAAATGGTGGGGTCTCCGGCAGGACCTTTTCTTATGGCTTCAACGGTTGTTCCTTTTGTTAATCCTAATGCCAGCATTCGTTCTCTAAGAGCATTTAAGGATGTTAATTTCTCTATATATGCTTTATCTCCAACAGTTAATTCGTGTAGTTGCAAATACAACACCTCCATTATTTACATGCAATTAAAACTTTTAAATAAGACTAATTTATTCTATGAGACTTTTAAGTGATGGTTACAAAAAAGGATAAAAATTTTAAAATATTTCATTGAAGTAAATATGTTAGCTAAAACTAACATAAAAGTGTATTGATTGAACTTATAGCTGCAGCTTATGTGAAAGATAGTTAAATTCTAGATAAAATACTAATTTATAAAAGCAAATTTATATTTTATAAAAGCAAATTTATATTTTACCAATTGACATAATAGCAGGATTGTTGTATATTAGAACCATAATTTAATAAACCTCACTTAACTGGTGAGGTAGAGGCGCGGTGTTTAACAGTCTTAAGCAGAGCAGAGAGGCTAAGAAGCTTAAGAGAAGGAGATATCGCCGAAGTGTATAATATACTCAATATTATATGCTGGGTCTGCAGTGAATAATTGCAGGACTGTCTTGGTGGACGACCCGGTCTGTCAAGTTGTGCTATCTCGATTGGGAAATGGTGGGGACGAATGGATTTTTTTAAAGACCTGAGTTTGCCTTAAGGTCTTTTTTGTTTGAGAATAATTTATATAAAAGGAGAGAATAATTATGAAAAAAAGATGGATTAGCTTAGCAGTAATGACATTAACTGCAATTACTTTATTGGCAGGCTGTTCTAAAAAAGATGAAAATGTCTTTAAAGTTGGTATGGAAGCAGGATATGCACCTTTTAACTGGACTCAGACAGATGATTCCAATGGTGGTGTAAAGATTGAAGGAAGCAAAGAGTTCGCTGGTGGATATGATGTTGAAATAGCTAAGAAGATTGCTGAAGGTTTAGGAAAAGAATTAGTTATCGTTAAAACAGAGTGGGATGGTCTTGTACCTGCCTTAACTTCTGGTAAAATTGATGCTATTGTAGCAGGTATGTCACCTATTGCAGAAAGAAGAGAGTCAATTGATTTTACAGAACGCTATTATAAATCTGATTTAGTAATGGTAGTTAAAAAAGGAAGTGCATTTGAAAATGCTTCTTCAATTCAGGATTTTAATGGAGCTAAGATTACAGCACAGTTAAATACCTTACACTATACCGTAATAAATCAGATAAATGGTGTAGTGAAAGAAACAGCTATGGATAATTTTGCTGCAATGAGAGTTGCACTTGAGTCAGGTATTATTGATGGATATGTATCAGAACGTCCAGAAGGTCTTAGTGCATCAGCAGCTAATCCTAATTTGGCGATGGTTGATTTTTCTGATGGATTTGATACATCAGATGATGACATATCTATTGCAGTAGGTATTAAAAAAGGTAGTGATTTAACTGCTAAAATAAATGAAATTCTTGGTGGAGTATCGGAAGAAGATCGTGCAGCAATCATGGATCAGTCCATTTTAAACCAGCCTGCAGCACAGTAATACATAAGTGAAGTCGGGTATTATGTATAGGCGGTAAATGCAGTTTCTACATTTACTAAATTAAAAACCGGTTGTACTGTGCAGCCGGTTTTAACATGTCTAAGGAGGAAGTATTATGAGCCTTGAGTGGCTATTAAGAATTATTAACGAGAATGGGATGTCTTTTTTGAGGGGTGCTGGAACAACACTTTATATTTCTATGATAGGAACTATTATCGGTTCAGTCATTGGTTTGTTAATAGGTGTAATTAGAACAATTCCATTACCTGAGAAGGGAATAAAAAGAGTCTTTTTGAAATGTGTAAATGGTATTTTAAGTGCCTATATTGAATTTTTTAGAGGCACACCAATGATTGTACAAGCAATGGTAATTTATTACGGTTCTGCTCAAGCTTTTGGTATAGACATGAATAAAATCGTTGCTGCTATTTTTATTGTTTCAATCAACACAGGTGCTTATATGTCTGAAATTGTCAGAGGTGGTATTGTGTCCATCGATAAAGGGCAGTTCGAAGCTGCTGCAGCTATTGGTATGAATCATGTTAAGACTATGATACATGTTGTTTTGCCTCAGGTTATTCGAAATATACTGCCAGCTACCGGTAACGAATTTGTAATTAATATTAAGGATACCTCTGTGCTTAATGTTATTGCTGTTTCTGAACTTTTCTTTGCTACCAAATCAGTGGCAGGTAATAATTTCCGTTATTTTGAGTCCTTTGCTGTAGCCTGCGTATTATATTTCATTATGACATTTACTGTAACTAGGGTATTAAGATTTATTGAAAAGAAAATTGACGGACCAGACAATTACATTATGATGGGAAATCAAATGCAAGTTGAAAAACCAGAACAAGCTTTAAAACGTGCGAATAATAAATAACCAAAGGAGAGCAAAAAAATGGATAAAGTAATTGAAGTAAAACATTTAAGAAAATCCTTTGGCGCCCATGAAGTACTAAAGGATATAGATTTTTCTGTAGAAAAAGGAGAAGTAGTATGCATTATTGGTTCATCCGGTTCAGGTAAATCAACTTTACTACGATGCATAAATCTGCTTGAGAAACCTACAGGCGGAGAGATTATATACAATGGTGAGAATATACTAGATGATAAACATGATGTATGTGATTACCGAACTCACTTGGGTATGGTGTTCCAGCAGTTCAATTTATTTAATAATCATAACGTATTAAATAATTGTATAGTAGGTCAAATCAAGGTATTAAAACGTACAAAAGAAGAAGCAAAGCATGTAGCAATGAAATACCTTAAAATAGTTGGTATGGATCAATATATTAACGCTAAACCCAGACAGCTATCAGGTGGACAAAAGCAACGTGTTGCCATTGCCAGAGCCTTATCTATGGAACCTGTGGTTATGCTTTTTGATGAACCTACTTCCGCACTAGATCCTGAAATGGTTGGTGAAGTTCTAAAAGTTATGAAAGAGTTAGCCCAGTCAGGTCTTACTATGCTCGTTGTCACACATGAAATGGGCTTTGCAAAAGAAGTAGCAGATAGAGTTGTTTTTATGGATAAAGGGGTTATTGCAGAAGAGGGTACACCGGAGCAAATCTTTAATAATCCAACACAGGAAAGAACAAGAGAATTCTTAAGCAGAGTATTAGCTGAAAACGAATAAAATGATATAAAGGAGCTGTTGCAGTATAAAGTTTCAGGAATCAATCCTAAAACGTTATATTACAACAGCTTTTTTATACGTAGATTATTCTTGTTGATATTCCGCCTGGAATTACACCATTATTTGACTGATGAAAGATATCCGTACTGTTAATACGCCAAACCCCTGTGTTATTTGCATCTAATTCAATATCAGTTCTTCTGCCGGAATTTAGCTCTATGGTATCATCATAGATGTCAGACCTAGAGAAGCCGTTAACAGACATTAATTCAAAAGTATGACCATGTATGTGAACGCTGAATAACTCGCCAGATTTGGTTAATAAACGCAGGCGGATACGTTTGCCATATTTAAAATAAAGTGGAGAGGTGTCTGGATAGCATTTACCGTTTAGCGTAAAGAAATTAGGCTTTCTATGGAATTTATCAGGAACATAAGTACCTGGTATAACCTGACCTAGTTCAAGTCCCGGAAGCTGCCAATTTTGCATTAATAATAGATAATCCTGATCAGGTATCAATATGCTCCGCATATTTCTGTCACTTGGTAGTACAATAAAGGCACCAATTAATCCTAAAGACACCTGAAAATCTTCAGCAGAGTTATAGAAGTAAGTACCGGGCGTTGTGCAAAGGAGTTTGTACGTAAAGCTTTCTCCTGGCATTATGAGAGGCTCCTGAAATATAAATCCTGGAGAATTTTGAAGAAATCGAGGTTTGTTTACGCCATGGAATTTTAAGGAGGTGGGAACATCCAATTTATTTTCAAGAGTTAAAAACAACCATTCCCCCTCCTTAATGATTATAACAGGACCGGGTGTTGATCCATTGTAACCTAAGGCATTTATGGTAATGTCTGTTAATATATTATGTCTGATTGATTCAGCAGTTAAAGTAAAATGCCGAACGCCATAAGTTTCCTTATAACGGGCAATTGGCATGTCAGGAGCCATAATTCGATCTTCCCATACCCTTGCGTCCAGGGGTTTTAACAAATTACTTTCAAATTTATCATCCATAATTACTTCCTTAATTACCAGGTTATTATAAATCTATTCTTATATTTCTATTATAGTACTTTTACTACGTTAAATAAGTTATTTACTACAAGCCATCCTTGAGGGAAATAATTCATAATTTGCCATACCCCAGCACCACTTAATCCATACTCTGGAATTAATCTAAACTTTGCGTTCATACTTCTTGCATCTTCAAACCATACAACATGAACATTGCCGTCTTCTGAAGTATAGTAATAAAAAGGTACTTGGGCAGCTTCATCAAACTGTATGGTCACATTGTGTTCTATACCACGTTCTAATGCCCTAACATTACTTAAAGATTCTGCTTTTGACTCTCCTCTGACAAAGGGAAGAATCCAATCATATGCATAATTTGGTATACCCATGAGGATTTTATCTGGATCAATCACAGAGATGCCATACTCTAGGACACGTCTTACACTATCTAAAGGAGCAGTTGCCATTGGTGGGCCAAATGTATAT
>DALYNO010000108.1:0-2696 GCA_031975295.1 Anaerocolumna sp.
CAACATATGTATTATTACATTTTTTTACTGATGCGTCAACATAATTTTCCATTTGTCTTCCAGTTTATATTTTACTAATTTATTAGGTTTTCTACTTCTGGGCTGATTTCTCCAAAGAAGCAGTCAGTCTGTTTACGCAGAACTTCTACGTACCTTTAGATAACAATCAGGCGGTAAGTGATATCCGGATGATCAAGGTAAAGGCCAAGGTGTCAAACTGCTTCACCACTAGGAAGGAGCGGGGGTATTTTCAAAAGCAATGTCCTTATAGGAACCGCAAATAAAAATGGACACAATTTATTTATCGCGGTAAAAAAGCAGTTATGAATCAGTCAGAGTTTATTTTAGAGTAAGGTTGACTGATAGTTACTACTTAATTATATATTTAATATTTATTCTTACACTATATTACGGCGAAGGTACAAAATTCTGCAGTCCATACCCATAAGGATACAGGGGATTACCAAAATTCGTTGGAACCGGCAAATCATTAGCAATATAATTTCTTATCTGTAATCTCTCAGCCTCTGTTGCACCAAGATCGTATGGAAGGTCCCATTTCTCCAGCTGATTCGTGATAACGTCTGTTCCAATCTGATCTACTGATCGAGGCAGCTGGAAGGGAAGTTTACCTGTAGGCATATAATCTCCAAACAATAATTGAGCAGTAGCAAGTCCTCCTCCATTACCTGGTCTGTATACTACCACAACTGCTGCACATTTATCCAGGATATCTGTCAGAACATAAGGCCTTGGCATTACAACAACCGCAATTACTGGTATTCCTCTGTTATAGAACTTATTAATTTCTGCAACCTGTGCTGCAGGAATAGTTGGCTGTTTCTCTGGCCACTCTGTACCATGGGTATAGCTCTTTTCACCAATTACCACAACTGCTGCCTTGGCGGTTGATGCATCATTTAGGACCACATTAACCCCTGCTCCTGCCCTATCCTTAATTCCCTGATAATAACTCTTAGCCTGGGGATTATCATGGTAAATAGACTGCCAGATAACATTGGCAATATTATCTGTAGCAAAATCATCACTTGTGGCCCTAGGCCCTGCAACTACAAGAGTTTCACCAGGATTCATTTTTAGAGGAAGTACCCCATTATTCTTTAATAAAGTAAGTGACTGGCGAGCAGCTTCATTTACAATGTTTTGACTTTCCGTGCTATGCCAGATAGTTGTTGGATAATCCGGATCATTATATGGATTCTCAAACAATCCTAATCTAAATTTTAGATCCAGTACTCTTCTTACAGATTCATTTAGACGTGTCCAGCCTACAGAACTGATTAAGGTGTTAAAATCAGTTCCAGAAGCAACTGCGCCACCCATAACATCACTGCCTGCACCCATACATTTTACAGAAACATCTGTTGCCGATGCCAGCCAGTCTGTAACAATAACACCCTCAAAGCCGATTACATTTCTTAAATAATCAAGGGTAGGTTTACTAGCCCCAGCACCTTCACCACTAGGATCAAGGTACAGAGAACCACCATAACCTGGCATAATAGATCCGCAGTTAGCATCCATAGCTGCATACCAGGGTTTCATATGATATTTTATTGTTGTTTCATCATAGACTACAGATTGTTCTCCGCCAGCTCCTTGGCTAGGCCAATGCTTCACCGTGACTAATATAGATTTGGGATTTACTTCTGGTCCACCTTGCATTCCAGCCACCATAGCTCTTACCATAGCAGCGGAATAGTCTGCATTTTCTCCTGTACCTTCTTGGACTCTTGGGTATAAAACTTTTGTATTTACTTCCGCTATTGGGGAGAGTGTACCTGTAAATCCCCAAGCCTTTTGTTCTCTACGCTGTAAATCCCCACATTGCCATGCCAGACTTAGATTTCTTGTGGCTGCAAGTCCAAGTTGCGTTGGAAATATGGTTTTCCAACCATGAATCTTATCTCCTGTAAAGGCAATTGGAATTCCAAGAGGCTGTTCAGCCGCAACTCTTTTTTGGGCATCTCTAATAAAATCTGTTGTACCATAAGAGAATACAAAACCACCCAACGGATTAAATACTTCAAATCTATCCGGAGAATAGAACAACTGATTTATTTTTTCTTCATGACTCATGCGGGACATAAGGTCGTCTATACGAACATTTATGGGATTGCGCCAGTTCTCATAGGGTTCAATTGATCCATTTTTGTTAAGATCTCTGGAACCATTTATAACGCCTATGCCATCCTCCATTTGTTCAATATAGGGAAGATACACACTAAACTGACCAATACCTGACTTAAATCTATTTCCGCTGCCATCAATCCCAACAACATACCACTTATATGTCCATCGATCCACTAGGGAAGGGGCTATACAGCTGGTGCTTGTTACTTCAGCGATTTTTGTATATCTGTCCAGTAAATTACCAGAGGCATTCCAATCATAATCAGTTCTAGTGATATTTAGCCACACTTCGTATTTAGCCGCGCCTGCTTTTGCCTCCCAGGTTAACTGTGGTGTTCTGGTTGTTGTTACCATGGTTTCATTAGTTGGAGACAATACTCTAAAAGATTCGATTTTATATGCAGCAGAAACAGTAGCTGAATTAGTCATACCAGATTTCATTGCTATGGCATTAATTGTAGTTGTATCGGATACTCTAATAGGTCCAGAATAGGTTTGTGAACTTTCATTCGGTACCTGACCATTTGTGGTATACTTAATAG
>DALYNO010000108.1:2706-9762 GCA_031975295.1 Anaerocolumna sp.
TAGTAACTCCTGGTGTCGTTGCACTAATGACAACATCTTGGGCAGTCGTATAGGTACCTCCTGCCGGTTGGAAAGTCGGTGCGGCTACCTGGGGAGGAAGAGGACCTGGTTGTCCATATACTTCAAAATCCCATAAGGAATATCCGTATTCAGTAGTCCTGGTGGTTCCGTACATTCTTACATATCTTGCAGTAACAGGTGCTATAGATAAATGCTCCACACCGCCTGCTCCATAATTTTGCGTATATGCATCTGTCCAATTGGATTCATCTGTAGATACTTGTATTTTATAAGTTTTACCACTGGCAGTTTCCCAGTTCAGCTTTACTCCAGTTACTGTATTCGTTGAGCCAAGATCAACATATATCCATTGGGGATCCTTAAATTCTGATTCCCATCTTGTTGTGCTATTGCCATCAAAGGCAGCACTTGCTGTATTTCCACCTAAATAAGAAGAGGTAAAGGAAGATTTATTTAGTGCCAAATTCACTGGTGCAGAACCAATGGTATAGGTTGCAGTAGCAACTAAAGAATCTGCTGATCCTGATAAATAAGCATATGCTTTAATGGTTGTTGTTACAGCCACTCTAATGGCTCCTGTATAGGTAGCAGATGCCGTAGTTGGTATGGAACCGTCTGTGGTATACTTAATGGTAGCTCCTGCTGTATTACAGACTATAGTGACATTTTGCTCAGAAGAAAAGCTTCCCCCTGCTGGGGTAAATGTTGGTGTGGCTACAGCTTGTCTGTCTGAAATTTCTACAGTTACTGCTGAATTTTGATGTACTTGAAACGTAAGCGGATTTCCTTGCAATACCGATCCATTTATATCAGTAGTTTTAAACACAACCTGTTTTTGCTCCACCATATAATTTACACTTAAGGTTACTGATGAACCTATGTTGTAACTCATGGATTTATTAATGTCTTCATTCTGGGTTCTTAAGGCGGTAATACCTGCCAGATCGCCAGGGTTAACTCCAATTTCTAAATATTGTACATAAGGACCAGTTACAGGGATATGAATAGCTGTATTCATCTCCGTCGCAGTCAGACTTAACCAATTCATATTCCAGCCATTGGTGACTGCATGAATTCTAAGTGTTTGACTTCCTGCACTAAGATTAACATTTGCTTCAACTGTTACATAATTCTGCCAACCCCCTGTGTTTGGAACAGTAATTGTTGTTAATACTGAGGTGCCCGATTGAAGTTGAAACTTAGTATTCTCATAAGGACTGGATACTCTGAATTCTGCTCTATAGGTACCAGCTTTTTGAATGGTAACATTGTAGTCCATCCAATCCTCTCCGTCTACATATGCAATATTAAGTCCCCCTTCAGAACACACCTCAGTTTCAATACCATTCATAGCAATATAATTCTCTGCTTCAATCACTCCAGGATCTCCAACTGCCGCTATAACTGGTAAATATGCAATTACTATGTTCATTACCATAACTAACGTTAATAAAATAGCTACCGCTTTCTTTTTATACATAATACCCCTCCGTATTATTATTTTATAAAGTACCCACTACCTGCAACATTCATATTACATATAAATATTCATTTGTTTTATTGATACAATCCATGCTCTATTCATACACCCATTATATTATTTTGCCACTCCCTAAGACAAAGAAAGCAGATATAGAAAAGTCCCTTCTGCTGATGAATCGGATGACTTCTGCTGATGAATCGGATGACAAGATTGCCTATGTTGTTTGGCTATGTATAATTGAGGCATTTACTATCTAAGACTTGTACATTGGAATCACCTCTTTCTAATACTAAACATGCAAGATTTGAGTATGATTAGCTATCTTCGGAAAACTTATAGAATTTGCAGTATAAGTTTATCTTTTCGTTTAAACTATAATAGCTAGCCTCCTACACCCTAGTCCTAAATTACATTACTGAATGCAATTAGTAATCTGATACTAATACTGCGTCGAATTGGGATTGCTTTATGCTGGAATCAATAGAATAAAAGTAGAATAATAATGACTATAGTTAGATGGTTTATGTAATTAAATTATATGTTTTTTGTAAATATATGTCAATGTATCAAATTTTAGTGTATAATATCAACCTTATAAAAAAATGATACCTATCTACACCAAAGATATCTTGGTATTTTCCCTATAAGTAAGGTATAATGCTAATATTGAATTTTGATAATAAATCAGGAGGATTTATATTGGCTACTATAAATAAAAAATACAGTGTTAAGAGACCTAACAAATCCAATTTATCAGAGAAAACAGGTCTAATACTCGAAGCAGACAAACCCCTATCTCAGTCTATGATCTGGAAACTACAGGCTGATTTCTATGCCAATCAAGGCCCCAAAGCCTGGAGCAACGGAATTGTTCCTCAATATATAACTACTAATCCCTATATTGCTAATCTATATGCCAAAACCGTATTTGGCTATTGTAGAGATATTGCAGCAAGTAAGGATTTTGATCATAACACAACCATATATATGATGGAACTTGCAGCTGGTGTAGGACGATTTACTTATACCTTTCTTAAGAGATTTACAAGTATTCTCAATAAATCTCCTTTAAAAAACTTAAAGTTTAAGTATATTATTACTGACCTTGCAGAAAGAAATGTTACTTACTGGTTAAATCATAGTTATTTAAAACCCTTTTTTGAAAGTGGGGTACTTGACTGTGCAACTTTCGATATGACTGGTGATGAAGAAATTCATTTAAGAAATAGTGGAGAAGTTTTAAATAAGGGAACTCTGAAAAACCCCCTCCTTCTCTTTGCTAACTACACCTTTGACAGTCTTCCCCAGGATACTTTTTATGTTAATAATGGAGAGCTTTATGAAGGTTTGGTTACCATTACCTCCAGGGAAGACCCAAAAGCATCAGAAGATAAATCAATACTTGCCGGCCTGGATTACGAATATAAGAACCACCTGATCACAGGTAAGGATTATTATGAGGATAGTAACTTTAACAATATTCTTTTGTACTATAAGGAATGTATGGAGGATACTGCCTTTTCCTTTCCTCTCATTGCTTTAGAATGCATCAAGAGATTAAGGGATTTATTTCAGGATGATATTCTTATTCTCTCTACTGATAAAGGATACAGAAATTTAGAATCCATGGAGGGCATTTATCATCCCTTCTTATCTAAACACGGCTCTATTTCTCTGACCGTGAATTTTCATGCTATGGAGATATATTTCAAGGGTCTTGGGGGCAAGGCAATTCATAGTATCTATGACCATGAAAATGTTACAATGTCTATATTTTTATTAAGCCGGCGTTCACATGACTTTATAGAAACTACAATGTCTTACCATGATATTGTAGAAAATATTGGTCCTGATGATTTTTATATACTCAAAAAGGCAGTTGTACCTCACAATGCCTCCCTTACTTCAAAAGAGTTATTAACCTTTCTTCGGTTTACACTTTGGGATAGTAGAACCTTTCTTGAGTTCTATAACATATTGCTGGAACGTATTGCTGATGAAAAAGACTTTCCTAAGGAAGAGTTAATCGAAGTTATCTATCAGGTCTGGGAGCATTACTTCCCCATTGGTGAGGAAGGTAATCTATTCTTTTGTTTAGGCTCCTTGTTAGGTTATTTTGGGTATGATCGTGATGCTGCCAAACTATTTGAAGCCTCTATAGAGTTTTACGGAGAAGATGCCGCTATTTACTATGAAATTGCCCTCTGCTATTACAACTTAATGGATTTAGATATTGCAATTGGGTACTTGGATAAATCTCTTAAACTAGAACCTGCATTTGAAGAAAGTGAACAGTTAAAAAGTATGATTGAAGCTTCTACTACTTGCAGTACCTGCCATACCCCTACTTAATACATATAAAAACGTATCGTTAAGTTATTCCTTTTCTGTTGCATAGTTAAAGCTCATCCTAATTACGGGATGAGCTTTTTTGGTATTTTTACCTGTTTCTTCTATTTTAGATTTAGATACTTATGATAGTATTTATCCCAGAAATAATATAGATATGAGTTGCCCGACAAATGCCCTACTTTTTATATTACGATGGCAATTTGCACAAATCAAAAAGTATCATGCTTCGATTCTAATGCATTTCCATAGGCGCATTTACACTTTCTGTTTTGTACAAACTGCCAATGAAAATTTATATAATAGGGCATTTGTCGGGCGACTCATAGATATAGCTTCTAGGTTTAATCAGCGCTCCTCTAGATTATCCATACTTATCTTTTTTAACTTTTCATTCACATCCTCAGCAGTTTTAGAGTCTTGTATAAAAGTACAGAAAATTATCACTGCATATACAAAGGCAATGATCACTAACATGATAATGGTCTCATCATTAAAACCAAATTTCAGCCAATCCCATAGAGCTGCTGCCCCAAATATAGAACCATTAATGTATAAATAATGTAGTATATGCCGTATCCTAATCTCTGGTTTACTTAATTCTTTATGGAAATAAAAGATAAGAGTTCCTACAGAACAAACAGCTGCCAATATAATAAGTTGCTATTTATACTTCTGCTAAATCGTTATGCCCTTTCATGGTGAAGTTGTTAGATCCTCCCTGGATTAAGTTTCCAACAGAATCTATCACACTCTGGCACTTGGCAAGACATAAAAAAAGGAACAGATACAACAATATGGAATTATATACTCCAAGCTGTATCTGTTCCTTTTATTTTATTGGTAAGGTTAATCTAACCTATTATTTCTTAACTTCCTGTTTACCAGTTACTTTACTATCTTTATCCATTTTAAAGCTTGATTTGATTTCGTCAGAGCTAAAATAAACATTGCCATCTATAGTAGCATCAATCAGTTCAAAGTCTTTTACATTAACATATAAATCGCCTTTAAAGGTACCGTGTTGTATACTACCATTAGGGCTTGTAACTGTTAACTTCGGTGCAGTTAGAGTAAATCTGTTTGTAATATTACGATTTTCATCTTGTGTATAAAGTGCTATTTTACGTTGAATCGCATCATTACCTGCATCATCTTTCTTACCATTTTTAAATTCACCTTCCAAAAGTAGATCCTTATTAATGGTCATATCATTTAATATTGCAATTATCCACGTACCATCTTTACTAATAGCTTTTAAGAAGGCTTCTTCTGTATTAACAATAGATGCAGTTGTTGTAGCATCCGGTGCTTTTGTTGCAGATGCTTCTGGTGTTGTTGCTTCTGGTGTTGTGGTAGTTGTATCTGGTGCATTTGTTGTAGCTGGAGTAGTCACTCCGGGAGTTGTTTTACCATCATTGTTACCATTGTTATTTGCACAACCTGTAATAAATACTGTGAGTAATAATGTTACTAATACTAACTTAGTTAAAGCTTTCATTTTCATAAGATTCCTCCTAGATTAGGTATTGAGACTTTTCTTTAATACATTATCTCCCATTATGAAGCTCAATATACAATCTAGAAGCAGAAAGGAAAACTATTTATAGAATAATTTTACAATATTACTAAATTTATTTAATATAGTGACAAATATCTAGAATTACATTACCATCCTTATCTTCTTCCATAAATCTAGGGCATCCGTAACGTTCAAAAAACCACCATGCACCAACTTTATCTGGCAATATTTCATACCCTTTATCCAGTAACCTTTTACCACATTTTTCTTCCTTAAAAAATAATTCATCGACTGGTCCTTGTATCCAACATACACCTAGGGTACCTGCTTCCATATCAATATAATCAAATCCTTCCGGCACAAGTGCATCCTTAGGTAAGAACATACCAATCCAATACTCAAAGGGCTCACCCTCTTTGCACCGCATCAAACCAACATATGCATTATAATCTTCATAAGATTTATTAAATTCTTCTGTTAATAACACTTCTAGTTGTTGAAATCTTCCCTTTTCATTCCATTCTGTCCATTGATAACCAAATCCACCCTCTACCCTATCACTATCACCATACTTATATCCTATGAAGCGTGATTGGGGTATAGCTTGTACATAATCTTTTATTATCTCATGCATATATGTTCCCTCCTGGAATATGATATTATGATATGCCTTGACTTATTATCAAGTAATTACCAAACAATTCCATTATAGAACATTTGTTCTTATTTGTCAATATGAAATACATTATTTTACATGAACAACATTATGAAAGAGAAAATCTTCATCTTCCTGTGAAGATACAACCACATGAATAAGTTCTAACCCTTCAATATTCATGGCTTTTAAGCCATACCTTCCAACGGCATTAACATTCTCAAGACTGATGTCTTTCAGACAATTCTCGGGAAGACCCACCATATAAATAGCATTACCTGCTACTGTTTTTAGTGCTATATTACGGAAGGAGATATTTCTAATTGTAGAGGTACCTTCATTTACCGCTTCTAAAGTATCCGGGTCAAAATCTTCATGGCTATAAAACTGATCAATATTAATGGCTCCTCGAAACCACCTGCAATCTTCATGCTCAGTACTATTATTTTGAAATGTAATATCTTCATATCTAATATTTTCTATTATACCGCCTCTGGTTCTGGGAGCTTTCACACTTGCCAAACTATACGTATTGGTAAATACACAGTCTTGTACTAATACATTTCTAACCCCGCCTGACATTTCACTTCCTACAGCTACACCAAACCCACTCATAAACCGGCAATTCGTAATTCTTATATTCTCTGAAGGAATGCCAACCTCTCGTCCTTCTTCCCCTCTGCCCGATTTAATAGCAATACAATCATCCTGACTTGAAATATCGGAATTAAAGATATAGACATTACTTGAAGAATCTGGATTAAGTCCATCTCCGTTTGCAATGTTATAACGGTTCCCTTGATCATCCCATTTACTTGATATCTTAATACGGTTAGCACTTACCTGATTACAATATATTAAATGTACACACCATGCCGGCGATTGTTTTACCGTAAAATCTTTTAAATAAATACCGTCTACATTTCTTAGACAGATGGCTCTTCCTGGCTTACCTTTGTTTTCTTCTGTGGCTTGTCTTCTTAATTCGCAACCTGAGGCATCCATACTACCCAAACCATCAATGGT
>DALYNO010000109.1:0-9654 GCA_031975295.1 Anaerocolumna sp.
ATCAGCGTTAAATAGTGGTACAGCTTTTTCATCAGAATAGCATTTTAATAACGCAAGGGCATCTTCCTCATTGGTTAATCTAAGAGTTATTGTTTCATTTGTATAAACCGGGCAATTCACATATATTTCGTACATATTAATAACCACACCTTTCTAGGACTGCATACTTTGCGTCTTTTCCACAAAGTTGCGTGTGAATAACTATTTTCACACTATATTGTTTTTGTAAAATAAGATTTGGGTTAATGCCCATAAACTAATCCAATCTTATTAAAAAAAGGGTGACAACAGTATGTCATACATGTTTATATTCTTTTATAATTTCTTCACAAGTCATACAAATTCTATTTCTTAGTTCCTCAGGTTCTAAGATTTTTACCTTGTTTCCAAAGGAGATAAGTACGCCGTACCAAAATAATTCATTGGGTGGCACATGAAAGGAAAAAAGCACATCCCCATTCTCATATTCCTTTTCAATTTCTCCTTTCAGATATTCCAAACATTTCATTTTGATTTCTTTTTTACACAACAGTTTGACATGTATATACGCTCTGCTGCTCTCTTGTATTTCAGTTTGTTCTTTTGCATCATCAACATTATGCTTAACACTATTCTTCTGATTGGTTATCTCAATATGGTCCATGCGATCCAATTTAAGGGTTCCATAATTCTGGTATTTTGGAAAATAACTTATCAAATACCAGCTATACCATTTATACATGGTTGCAACAGGTTCAACCCTTAAGTTTTTTTCTATATTATCTGAGTTTGTATAAGTAAGAGACACTAAATGTTGTTCTTTTATGGCACGTTCCAGTATAGAGAGCTTCAGATTTATATTTTTCTTTTCTTGCAGAATTCCAAAATCTAGTACAACATGGGAACTGGTCTCCTTTGAAACATTCTGTATTTTTTCAAGAGTATTATTCAGCTCTTTGCTATCATAGGCAGTGGACAATGCTTTTAATGCGGTTACTATGTATGAATAATCTATATCTCCGGCTATTTGCCTCTCCATTTTGAACGTATTATGTATTTCATATCCACCCTCTGCTCCATAGGTTGATATAACTGGAATTCCTGCCATACACAAGGAATCTATATCCCGTAGAATGGTCCTTACCGACACTTCAAAATGTTCTGCCAATACAGGTGCAGTTGTTTTTTTATGATTCAGCAAATAAATAGTTATGCCTAGTAATCTGTCTATTTTCATATTTATACCCCTTTTATGGACAGGCTGCCTGTCCTATAGCCACATATATTAAAGTGAAAGAATGTAATAATTATACATTACTATGCCAAAAAGTACCAACAGAAAATAATAAGAATAAAAAATCTATTATATTGTTTCATCCATTATTTTATGATATGCTAATATGGAATTTTACTTCATAATAACTTATCTTATGAATCATCACTTAAGAGGACGTCTGAAAGAAAATAACAATAAAGAAAGGTTGCCACAAATCGTCCTTTCATTTTTATTGTGGCATTAATGCAGCATGCATTATTTAATGGGTGTAAATATGAATTACAAAATATTACTATTTGATTTAGATGATACTTTACTGGATTTTAGTGCAAACGAGTTGGATTCCTTAACTAAATTATTTGAACTTCATGGTATTTCCTTTACAGATGAAGTATTTCATACTTACAGTGTAGTAAATAGAAAGTTATGGGATGCCTACGAAAGTTCCGAAATTTCATTGGAAACCGTGCTTCATACTAGATTCTCAGAAACACTTAATAAACTTGGGCAAGAAGCAGATGGCATTGCATGGGAAATGGATTATCGCAAATACTTAAGCGAAGGTTACCAAATGATGGAGGGTGCTTTACAAGTATGCGAACAATTATCTAAGACTCACAGACTATTTGTTGTAACTAACGGTGTTACTACGACACAGATTAACCGATTAAAATTATCAGGATTATATGATTACTTTGAAGACATTTTTACATCACAGAATATCGGATTTCAAAAACCGGCAAAGGAATTCTTTGATTATGTAACAACTCATATCAAGAATTTTGATCGAGAGGCTGCTCTCATTATAGGGGATTCCTTAAGTACTGATATCAAAGGCGGAAATCTTGCAGGAATCCATACCTGCTGGATGAATCCTAAATCAAAGACTTGTCCTGAACATATTAACTGTAATTATACTATTACAAAGTTATCTGAACTTTTAACCCTATAACAAAGTCTCTGTTCCAGAATAAATGAAATAAAATAAATTCTTATATATGCAATAGTAGACATCTAAATTACCATACTTGAAACTGATATCTCTTAAGTTTCAACCATGGTAATTTATTATAGACTTAAATCATTGATTGCTTATCACTACTGTGTTGCTCATTTACTGTGAATATTTTGCTCACTATAACTGTGAAATGTAAGCATTTATATGGGTTTTTATTATATTCTTATTCTCTGCATTTAATAGATAACTTAAATAAATACTCCTCATTCGGTAGCTTTATAAAATCAGTAGCAATATTATCCATAAACATGCTTCCCTCCCTCGGGACATGATTCTTATCCAGATACTCCAAAAAATCCATAATAACCTGGCCGACTTTACCATTCTGAGCTCTTTTATAGATACAAGCATACTTACCTGCTGGTTTACTGCCATTGCTCTCTTTCGTAGCTGCCATTCTAAACATGCATTTCAGCCTTGTAGGGTCCTCTTCCTCCATAATAACACCATATTGATAACCGTAAGTTACATAATTAATATAAGGAATTCTCTCCTCTAGAAGTGGTTGAATGACCATAGGAAACCCCTTGCAATATTCTGTATAATATACATTATCTCCTCTTGCTAAATAATCCTCTAACTGATTAGTAGCATGGGTAAGCATTTGTTCTGCAATTCTAAGTTCTTCATGTTTTTCTTGAATTAACCGAATTTGATTATGAAGTACTGGCATACTAAGAGACAGATTCTTTTCAGTCATCAGCTTTTTGATTTCACTTAAAGGCATTCCTACTGATTGTAATGCTTTAATCATTCCCATTGTGTCAATCTGGTGGGGTGCATATACGCGGTAACCATTATCTTTGATTTCTATAGGCTTTAACAGGTTAATTTCGTCATAATAATGTAGGGTTCTTCTCTCTACTTTACACATCTTCGCAAAATCCCGGGTCGACAATCTTTCGTTCATGATACATTTTCTCCTTGACTGTAACGTAACGTGACACTTTATAATGGCCATTATAACAAGCAGAAAGGCAGGCGTCAAGGCAATGGATGGAACAACAATAAATACGGATATGACCCATGGTAATATAAGGAGGATTCTTATTAAATTTGCAATTCCAATGATACTTAGTTTAATAACACAGCAATTATATAATATTACCGATATGATTATTGTAGGGAAATTTTTAGGTGTGAATGAACTTGCAGCTGTTGGTAATGCAGGGACTATTATATCTGTGCTCATCACTTTATCTGGTGGGCTGGAATTGGGTAGTGAAATAATTTTTGCTAAATATGCGGGTAATAAGAAATATAAAGATATACTAACTGGTATAAAAAGTATTCTAGTGTTTGGTGCCATAAGCGGGCTATGTATCTCAATCTTAGGATTATTCATAAAACCCTTCATTCTTACCTGGCTTAAAGTACCTGATGAACTACTTAAACTTACAAATAGCTACATAGGTATTTACATTGGTGGCATGGCCTGCGTCTTTATCTATGATATCTCGCGAGCTATTATTGTGGCATTAGGCGATGCTAAATCCTCCATGTATTTACTTGTATTTTCTTCTGCACTAAACATCCTTTTAGATTTATTCTTTATCTGTATTTTAAAGCTTGGCGTTGGTGGTGCAGCACTTGCAACGGTACTTGCTCAATTCTCTGGCATGGTGATAGCATTATTCATCTTAAAGAATAAAATCAAACCCTATGCCAAAGAATATAAAACACCTTTCATGGATTTGAAAAAGATACGTGAGATATTGCATATTTCCATACCAACAATTCTGCAGCAAATCATTTTATCTTTGTCTGCCCTATTCCTGCAATCCCTTGTAAATCCATATGGCAGCGAAGTAATTAGTGGATATCTTGCTGTAAATAAAATTATGTTATTTGGTATGCTTATAGTGATTGGTATCTCACAAGCACTCTCAATATTTACTGCTGCAAACTCAGGAGATAATAACGTAAGCCGAATAAAAGAGGCCTATAAATTTAGTATGAAAATAGTTACCACCTATTTAATGGTACTAGTTGGTATAAACCTTTTGCTACCCAAGTACCTTATTGGTATTTTCATAGATGTAAAAAATAGCATGAATGCCTATGAATTTGCCAAAGACTATCTACAACTTTCCTTCATTACATACTTTGCTTATGGATGGAAGATTATGAATGAAAATCTATTAAGAGGATTTTCCCGTATGAAGGATTTTCTACGTTCTAATTTATCAGATCTTTTTATTAGAATGATAACTACTTATGTACTGGTTTCTCTATTCTCCTTACATGGATTTTGGATGGGTAATATGTTAGGTAAAGTTGTGTCCTTCTTCCTATCAACCTATGGGATTAAAAAAGGACAACTTCTTACCAAAGATTTCATATCTGGTTCTACCCAACTGAAAGAACATAAGAACTAATAAAGAAAGCTATATCTGCAACATGTAAATTTATGCAGATATAGCTTATGATTCTTTACTTTTATATACGAATTTAAATATTAATCTTCAGTAACTTCGAACTCGTCTTTACCTACGCCGCATAAAGGGCAAACCCAGTCATCGGGAAGATCCTCAAAGGAAGTACCTGGTGCAATATCTGCATCTGGATCTCCCTCACTTGGGTCATAGATATATCCACATACTAGACAAACATATTTTTTCATCCGACTGCTCCTCATATTATTTTTTATTATTTTATCCTAAATTACATATTTTATGCAATCATATATAAGGATAAGAATCGAATACATTACTACTTTTTATAGAAACTTTTATTTTATCCCATTCATAAACTTACTATAAATGTTCATACTAATCATGTATTAAATGATATTTTTTAATACTGTTTAATCGAGATGGGTTGTTTTATTTATCAGAAATAACCCATCAGGAAGGTATGGTGTGAATATGGATAATAATCTTTTAAGCAGTACTCAAATACCCCAAGGTCTTGGAATGGCGCTAACACAGAATTTGGAAGCTCTGAATTATTTTTCTTCACTTAACAGCAGACAAAAACAAGAAGTAGTCAATCATACCCATTCCATTCGTTCCAAAGCAGAAATGCAGTATTTTGTCTCAAATATGGCAGAAGAAACGCATTTTAGTTAAACTTATACCCTTGTAGTATGAAGTAAAATGGGATATACTAACCAAGTGTATTCCATTTTATTTTTATGTATACCTGCGTCCCAAAAGTTTGCAGGTTTGAAAGGTATGGTTATTATTATGCAGGAATTTGAAAATATATATCCTAGTGACAAAAAAGAATGTTATGATTTAATCCACAAACAATTAAAATCTCTACTAGAGGGTGAAATCTATACCATTGCTAACTTAAGCAATACATGTGCTCTTTTAAACAGTGCACTAAAAGATATTAACTGGGTAGGCTTTTATCTTATGCATGAAGGAGAATTGCTTCTTGGACCTTTTCAAGGCAAAACTGCCTGTGTACATATTGCCCTTGGGAAAGGTGTATGCGGTACCGCTGCTTCAGAGAATAAAACTCAGCTTGTAGAAGATGTTCATGAATTTCCCGGACATATTGCTTGTGACAGTGCCTCTAACTCTGAGATTGTTGTACCAATCCGTGTAAACAATGAAGTAATCGGTGTTTTAGATATTGATAGCCCTATTAAGAATAGATTTGATGAAATAGATAGAGGGGGACTGGAAGAAGTTGTCCGCCTGTTAGAAAATGCATGTAACTGGAATATAAAGACTTTGTAGATTACTAAAGTAAGAATTTTATAGAAATAGTACTTATGGACTTGAGAGGAAAAACAATTACTTCATTTTAAACCAAAAAGATATCACTCTTTATATAATTTGAGAGTGATATCTTTATCTATACTTACCATACCGGCTTCATATTTTATTCATAAACCTCTGCAGCATATTTACTTACAGCATTAGTCACCACTTTTTTCTCATTAAAATTCTCAGTTCTAAGATTACTTCCCCACTTGGCTTTAATCTCCTCAAAAGAGTCATTCACCGGATCTGCGTCTTCCATATATTTTGAATACCAGAAGAAGGTTCCCACATCTGCTGTTCCCTTATAAGTCCAGGTGGTCCAGCTAATTCCTCTTTCGTTACACATGGCAAGGCCGTTTAGGTTCTGAAATTCCCCAATATAACCTGCAACATTATATTTTTTACTGATATCTGCCATTGCCTGACTCCACTGTTTAAAGCCTTCATCGTCATCATACAAATGTGTCTGATACATCATATTCTCCCAACCCATTTCTTCAGGGTCTGGAAGGTTTGATACTCTCCATATACCTTCTACGGTGATTACATGGTTTGAATCAATCTTTCTAATTGCCTTTATCATTCTGTCATATATCTTGTTGGTCATGTGCCAAGATTCCTCTTGCCAAGGGTCATAGCTGTTTTCCCCTTCATATCCACCATTATTCTGAGGCTCATTCATAATGTCATAGGCAGCAACCACTGGATTATCCTTATATCTGTCTGCAATGGCCACCCACAAAGTCTCCATTGTTGCTTGGTATGTTTCATTGGTATATAATTCATTTCTTCCTAGGGTTCCGCTACAATGATCCATGCTCTGACCTCCAGGACAACCATGCATATCAAGTATAACATACATACCATATTTGCCCGCAGCTTCAATCACCTGGTCCAGACGCTTAAATCCTGGATTTTTATCCATATCCTCATCAATCCAGGTTCCGATTTCATCTAACATAAAGTTCCGGTACCAGAAAGGTACTCTTATTACATTCATACCTTTTTCAGAAATATTTTTAATATCCCATTCTGTTATCCAATTATCTTGATAGGTATCAAATAATTCCTGCACCTCTGCTTTCGTAAACCTGGCTTCCAAAGCATTTAGAGTATCCAAATTCGCCCATTTTCTGTCCTCACCTGTAACTGGGCACATCCAGCTCTCCTGCAGAAGCCACCCTCCTAAATTTACACCTCTAAGTACTACTTCTTCATTTAGCGTATTTACCAACATGCCATCTTTCACTCTCAAGAAATCACCCTCTCCCAGCTGTTCTTTTATAACAGGCGTAACTACTGTTACTTTCTCTGTCTCTGATTCTGATGCAGCTTCTTTTTTTACCTTCTCCTGTTCTGATAGTTCTTTATTCTCTGTGTTCATTATCTTCTCTTCCTTCGTCGTACATCCCCACAAAAATAGAATCATACTTCCTGCCAATATTCTTATGATATAATATCTAAGCTTCCCTTTTATCACGAAACCCCTCCTATATGATGTAGTTTGCTTTTTCCTGATATTCTTTTGGTGTTACTCCTGTAGATTTTTTAAAGGCTTTGTGAAAATAGGAGGTACTTGAAAATCCTACTTTTACTGAGACTTCGTAAATGGGTAAATTATTTTTCTCTAATAACTGTTAGATTGCAATCACAACACTTAACGTAATATTTAGAAAAGATACTCTTAAACTTCCAGATAACATTATACCTTAACTATTTCACATATGTAAACTCCGTCACCTAAAAATCTTACTCCTTGTATGGTAACTTTAAGACTTGTAATGACATATTTAATCCCAGATAAAATGTAACAAGCTAACAAATACAGGAAACACAAAAAAAGCCCCCAATCCTTAGATTGATACGGAGCTTTTTCATGGAATTTATACAAGTACATTTTCAATACTATTTATAAGTCAAAACAGTTTATGATTTTATTATATCGATAATTTCACCTTTCTTTTTGTATATAGTATTTTCAGGAACATATCCTCTCACCATTGAAAGTGGATATACATGTGCATCTGGTCCAATGATGGTACCTGGATTTAATACACTATTACATCCAACTTCAACATTATCTCCAAGCATAGCTCCCATTTTCTTTAGTCCTGTGGTAACTTTCTCACCATTATATTCAATGGTAACCAGCGTTTTATCCGACTTTACATTAGAAGTAATTGCGCCTGCACCCATATGGGCTTTGTAACCTAACACAGAATCACCAACATAGTTATAATGAGGTACTTGCACTTTATCAAATAGAAGAACATTCTTAAGTTCTGTTGAATTACCCACCACTGCGCCTTCACCTACAATTGCATTTCCACGAATATAGGCACAATGACGAATTTCTGCATTTTTACCAATAATTGCAGGTCCATTTATATAAGCGGTAGGTGCAACTGTTGCACTCTTAGCAATCCATATATTTTCTCCGACCTTTTCATATTCGTCTAAAGATAATTCTTTGCCAAGTTCCAGAATAAACGTACCTATTTTGGGAAGTACCTCCCAGGGATAGGTTACTCCATCAAATATTCTATGAGCTATGGTTTTCTCTAAATCGTATAAATTTCTTACTGTAATTTTTTCAAACATATAGTAATCTCCCATGTTTAATTATAATGATATAACGCAAAATTCTGACAAAAAATAGAAATGAAATACCTGAAACCCAAGGGATAGGGAACTTATTCATCCATCCTATTTTTACTTATAATTAGATTTAGCTTCTTCAAAAAACGTACCTAGTACAGACTGATTATTTAAGCCTTTCACTCCATTTGTCATACGACTTACAAAACCTTCTAACTTTTCCATATATTCTTCTTTCGTTATTTCACCATTCGCCACCATGGTTAGACCCTTTTCCCAACTTGCTGTAAGTTCAGCATTTAATAAGGATTTGATAGAGGAATTCACTACATCGTATATCATTTCACCAAATAAGGTAGGTGTAATAATCTGGGTCTTCTTATTTAAAGCCAAATAATCAATTTTAACGAGTTTATTCAGAATTTCTGCTCTAGTGGCACTGGTTCCAATCCCACTACCTTTCATCTGCGCACGAAGTTCTTCATCTTCAATTAATTGACCGGCATTTTCCATAGCAAGAATCATAGAACCAGAGCTGTATCTCTTAGGTGGTGACGTTTCTCCAGTTTTTATACTCATAGCCTTAACATCCAGAAACATACCTTTTTTTAGTGTCTTAATCAGTTCCATAAAGTCAGTGTCCAGTGTATCCTCCTCTGAACCGCCATCGTTTTTATCCTTGCTGCCACCCTCATCTTCCCTATTCTCTTGTTTTTCACCACGTTTATCAAAAGAGTTTTTAGCTACTTTTAGATACCCTTCCTCTAACAAAACTCGAAATGAAGAGAAGAAACTTTCTGTTTGCATCTTGGTTGTAATGCTTATTTTCTGATAAATAGCAGGTGGAAAGAAAATACTTAAAAACCTTCTGGTTATAACTTCATAAACCTTCAAAGCTGTTGGATTCAATGAATTCAGTGCATTTAAACCCTGTCCTGTAGGAATTATAGCATAATGATCTGTAATCTGTTTGTCATTTACATATCTGGTTTTAGATAAATTCTTGTAACTGCCCTTTTCTATAATTTCGGCTGCATAATCTTTAATCAGATAAAAATTCTTAA
>DALYNO010000110.1:0-8346 GCA_031975295.1 Anaerocolumna sp.
AAAACAAGACTTGGTAAAGAAGAGCCAGATGAGTTTTATCATATATTAGAAATATACAATAAATATCCTATAAAAGAACTAATCATTCATCCCCGAATTCAAAAGGACTTTTATAAAAACACACCAAGGCTTGAGGTTTTTGAAGCCGGGCTAAGCTTAAGTAAGAATCCAGTTTGCTACAATGGAGATATAAATACGGTTGGAGATTATGAAGGTTTCATACATAGATTTCCAAGTGTTGATACCATTATGATTGGCAGGGGATTGATTAGAAATCCTTTTTTGATACAAGAATTAAAAGGTATGAATAAATTAGATAAGGAAACGTTAAAAGAATTTCATGATATGGTTTATATGTCATATAGACAAGTAATATCAGGAGATAGAAATGTTTTATTTAAAATGAAAGAGTTATGGGGATTTATGATTGATTTATTTACAGAGAATACAAAGTATTTTAAGAAAATAAAAAAGTCAGAACGAGCCCATGACTATGAAGAAGCTGTAGCGAATTTATTTAAAGAGCAGGAATTGTGTTCTTCTGTAAAATAAAGTTGTCATAACCGGGTGGTAAAGCAGCTAAAGGTTTGTATGAGATAATAGGCAAGGGTCTGTTGAGGATGGGTATTTTGTACTTTCATCCTCAACTTTAGTATAAGTAAATCACTTCAATCCTAGCAGTTATACCAAGTTATGTACCAGGAATACTTTTACGATAACAGCAGGGCGACATTCCAACTTCTTTTTTAAAGCAAGTACAGAAATAGGATTGGTTTGTAAAGCCACATTTTTCTGATATTATCGTAACAGTTAACCGGGAATCCTTAAGTAGTTTCTTAGCTAATGAAATTCTTTGTTTTAATATATATTGGCTAAAAGTACATTTCACCTGTTTTTTAAAAATATCACTTAGATAACTATTGTTAATGTTGATATTTTTACAGACACTTTCCAAAGTCAGAGGTTCTTCCAGATGACTATGTATGTAGGCGATGGCCTTCTTAACATGTTTATTTTTATGCTTCTCAATCATATATTCAGAGCAATTACCATATGATAAAATTACTTTCTCACCTACTTCCAAAAGGTTGCTGGAAGTAATAGATTTACTAATTGTTTGTCCGTTCTCATGATAGCATAGATGTAAACTAACCTTTTCCTTTATTAAAATATAGTTATATATACTACAATTTAATGAAAACAAATAAATTTTCTTTAACTGCAGCGTATTGTTTTTGGGAAGTAAATCAATTTTTTCCTTTAAAGTATTTATGGCTGCTTGTGTATTTCCGTTATATAATAGCGTACATATTTCCAAGTGATTATATAATGTCTCATCAATCATTTCATTCTCCCTTCCAAAAATAATGAAAATAAATCCAAAATATTTGAAACACAAGAACATTATAACATGATATTATTTGAAATGTTAGATATAACTAACATTATTTTAAAAATAATTATGAAAAGAAAGCATGAGGAGGAAGAGATGAAGAAAATAGTATTATTTCTTTTGATTTTAACAATGGTCATAAGTGTAACAGCTTGTGGCAAGAGCAATGGCAAAGAGGAGGTAGAAGTTACTTCTGCTAGCACGAAAGAGAGTGAAACAGAAACGAAATCACAAGATACAGCTGTAGAAGCTAAGGATAACACCCAAGCTGCTACTGAAGTCTCTCCAAATAAAGTTTCGGAAATAGATTTAAGTAACCACAAAGTTGTGGCATCTTCTGTGGCGGTAGTTGAGATTCTTGATGCATTAGGTGTTCCTATGGTTGGTGTACCTACAAGCAGCTATGAACTTCCGGAGAGTGTAGCAGCAGCAGAGCGAATCGGCAATCCGATGGCACCTGACATGGAAGTAATCGCCTCCTTGGAACCAACGGTAATTATTTCAGTTGACTCCTTATCTGAGGAATTAAAAACGCAGTTTGAAGCACTTAAGATTTCCAGCGAGTTTGTGGATTTATCTAGTTATGATGGGTTAAAGAAAAGCATAATAAGTCTTAGTACATATTTTGGGATAGACGAGAAAGGAGCGGAAATAGTTGCTGGTCTAGAAAGTAAGGAAGCAGCCACTACAGATAAGACCGCTGGAAGAGTTAGCCCTTCGGTTTTAATCATTTTTGGCGCCTCTAATACGTTTATGACAGCCACAGAAGCTACTTATGTAGGAGATTTAGTAAAACGGGTTGGTGGTGAAAATATTTTGACCGGTATTCAGGGCAGTTTTATACCAGTGGATATGGAGTTCTTAGCAGATAAGAATCCAGAGTATATTTTATTTATGTCTCATGCCAATCCAAAAGAATCCTTAGAAGCCTTTAAGAAAGAATTTGAAACGAATGAAGCATGGCAGAATTTTGATGCTGTTAAAAATGATAATGTTATTGCTTTAGATACAGGATATTTTGGTATGAGTGCAAACCTACTTGCCGCTGATGCCATGGATAAGTTAGTTGATTATTTGTACGCAGAATAAACTAGGCAAACCTATGAAAAAAGTAAGTGCATTTATCATAGTTAGTATATTACTAGTTGTGGGAGTTATATTTTCCATCTCTGTAGGTAGTGTTAATATTCCACTAAGTGATATTATGAAAGGAATTATGACTGGCGAGTCGGGTAATGTAGGGATTATTCGAACAATCCGTATTCCAAGAGTCATGATGGGAGTTTTGGTTGGGGCTAATTTATCAGTAGCCGGGGTTTTACTGCAGGGGGTTATGAGAAACCCCCTGGCTGATCCTGGAATAGCGGGTATATCCTCTGGAGCCAGTGTTGTGGTAATGCTAATACTTCTCTATTTTCCACAAACTTCACATATGATACCTCTTTACGGTTTCCTGGGTGGTTTGGCGGCTTGCGGGATGATTTACTCTTTAGCCTGGAAGAAGGGAATTACCGCTGTAAGAATCATTCTTGCTGGTGTTGCTGTTAACTCCATGCTTGGTGGTATAAGTAGTATGATATCCATACTTAACAGTGAAAGTCTGGCAGGCGTATTAAACTGGATGAATGGTAATCTTGGTAAGAAAAGTTGGAATGAAGTCAGATTAATGCTATGTTATACCTGTATAGGCCTAGCATTAGCTATCCCAATGGCAAAGGGCTGTAATCTGTTAGCATTAGGAGATAAAAATGCAAAAAGCTTGGGATTAAATCCAAATTTACAAAGGGTATTAATCTCCATTGCTGCAGTTTTTCTGGCAGGAATATCTACGGCTTATGCAGGTGTAATTGGGTTTATTGGTCTTGTGGTACCCCATGTGGCCAGACTGTTAATGGGTTCGGATCACAGAATTTTAATACCCTTTTCGGCCATACTTGGTGCTTTTGTCTTAGTAATGGCAGATACTCTGGGCAGAACAGTCACAGCGCCTTATGAAATTCCAGTTGGTGTTATTATGTCAGTACTTGGTGGTCCATTTTTCCTGTATCTGTTAAGGAAAGGAGGGAATTCTTATGGAAGCTAAACATATTACGTTCCAATATGGAATCAATCCCTTTATTAAGAATTTAACAACGAAGGTGAAATTAGGTGAAATTACTACCATAATAGGACCAAATGGATCAGGTAAATCTACACTTTTACATTTATTTGTGAATCAATTAAAACCTTCCAATGGGGGGATATGGGTTGAAGATAAGGAATTAAAGGAATTTAAACAAAGAAAACTTGCAGAAAAAATAGCCATCGTATATCAGCAAAATAATGCACCTGGTGATATTACAGTGGAAAGATTAGTAGGGTATGGTAGAACGCCATATCAGAGTTTTTGGAACAATAAGGATTATGAGGGAGAAGAGGTCCTCGATTGGGCTCTTTCTGTTACAAAACTTTCACCCTTGCGTAATAAGAAAGTAAGTGAATTATCAGGTGGTGAAAGGCAAAGAGCATGGATTGCTATGGCTCTGGCACAAAAGACGGAGATACTATTTCTGGATGAGCCTACCACATATCTGGACATATATTATCAGTATGAAATACTGAATCTAATTAGAGAACTGAATCAGAAATTCAATATTACAATTATTATGGTACTTCACGATATCAATCAGGCTATACAATTCAGCCATAATGTAGTAATTATGAAGAAGGGGGAAATTGTATTTGATGGACCAGTAAGAGAAGGGATCACGGAACACAGAATTGAGGAGGTATATGGAATTAAATCGATCATTTTGTGGAATGAGCAAAATAAATGTCCTTATATGATACCCTTACCAATGTAGGAATAAGCAGGAACAATTGTAAGGAATTTACAGGGTAAAGCCATAAGAAGTATTACAAGGGATTATCAGTTAAAATAGAATGTTAGAAAAATAATATATAATTTAGGAGGAATGACATGAAAGTTCTAGTTACATATTCAAGCTTAACAGGAAACACACAAAGATTAGCAGAGGGTATCTTTGAAGGATTGACTATAGAAGAAAAAGAAATCAAACCTATGAAGGAAGTAGTAGAATTAGAAAGTTATGATACGGTATTTGTAGGGTATTGGGTTGATAAAGGCGGTCCAAATGAAGAAGCAAAGAAATTTTTAGAAAGGCTTGAGCATAAGAAGGTTGGACTTTTTGCAACCCTTGGTTTCTGGTCAGATACAGATCACGGTTGGAACTCTCTGATAAACGGAGAAAATATAGTAAAGGAAAAAAATAAGGTAATTGTAAAATATGTGTGCCAAGGAAGACTAAGTGATAAAATCATTACTATGTTTGAAAAATTACCGGCGGATAATCCCCATGCCATTACAGATGAAAAAAGAAGACGGTATGAAGTCGCTAAGAATCATCCAAGTACATTGGATATTGCCCATGCAGCAGAGTTATTTAGAGAAAGGTTAAGTGTTAATGTTTAATACCAGATTAAAAACCCATCATAGTGCCATGGCAGATGGCGGGAACCTTCTTGGCCCAAGGAATCTTGTAGAGATATTACAGCAGAGGAATAATCCGGATAAGCAGCCAGGTACTATCTATATTCATGTTCCTTTTTGCAGCAAAATATGTAGTTTTTGCAATATGAGAAGAAGTCTGCAAGAACCTCATAAGCAGTACGCAGATTGGATTGTAGAGGAAATAAAAAATTATGGAAGTTATCCTGTATGTCAGGAGTACATCATTGATGCAGTGTATTTTGGAGGAGGCACACCTACTACCTTAGCTACAGAGGACTTAAGAAAGATACTAAGGGCATTGAAAGAGAACTTTATATTTACAGATACTGCTGAATTCACCATTGAAACAACGGTGACAGAGCTTACTGAGAATAAAATTTTCATGTTTGAAGAGGAAGGCATTAACAGATTCTCAGTAGGAATACAGACCTTCCATGAAGAAGGAAGAAAAGGGATGAACCGGGTTGGTAGTGGGGATCTCGCTTATAAAAAGCTAGAGTTCCTTAAGAGAGCAGGATTTGCCACAATTAGCATGGATCTCATCTATAATTATGCTGGGCAAACAACAAAAGACCTAGAGGAAGACTTAAGAAAAATAGTTTCACTTGATCTGGATGGTTTCTCTATGTATTCATTAATTAATATGAAAGAAGCCAAAATGGAGGAAGCTCAAGGAATTGATAATGATGAAAAAATGTTCTTATGGATTGCTGAGACCATGGAAAAAGAAGGTTATAGATTTCTGGAACTTACTAAAATGGTTCGAAGAGATCAGTATAAATATATTATGAATCGTCACGCTGGTGCAGATACACTTCCACTGGGAGCAGGAGCTGGTGGCAGTATAAGGGGACTTGGCGTAATGAATCCAATCAGCTTGTTAGAATATCGGGATTCAGTTACAAACTTTACTGATAGAAAAGGAATGCTAATGAATACTGCTTATAAGGACAAAGTAATATTCAAAGGGGATTTGCAAACAGGTTATTTGCCAAGAAATCTTAGTTTATATCAGGACAAGGCAGCTTATGAAGATATTTTACGAAAGCTGATAAATGAAAATTATGTAGTAAAAGAAGGAAGAGACTATCGCTTCTCTCATAAAGGAATATTCTGGGGGAACACCATATCCAGAGAATTAGCTGCCTTAACTTAAATTTTAGAATGAGATACAAAAAATAAGAGCTCTTTACACATGGATTTTAGATATGTGTAAAGGGTTTTTTTCAGCTCTTATGAAAAAATTTTCAGCTCTTATGAAAAAATTTTCAGCTCTTATGAAAAAATTTTCCGCTCTTATGAAAAAAATTCATTCTTTTGAAAAATTTTCACTCTTGAAAAAAATTTCACTTTAACAATTCTTTAACAAAATATTAACGTAAAGGAATATTTAAAGATTAATATACTGATATCAACATTGCAAAAGTAACTTACAAATCTTTATAAGCGGGAACTTAGACAAAAAGGAGTCAGGTAAAACCTTGTCATGAAAGGTGTTCAAAAAAGAATTGAAAACAAATGTAATGATATGATACGGTTATCAATCATAAAATTGAAAAAATAATAGGAGATTAGATGATGAAAACACAAGGAAAAAATATTGTAGTAACAGGTGGGGGTAATGGCGTTGGCAGGGAGTTGGTGCTTCAGCTGCTAAAAAAAGGTGCCGTTGTATTTGCAGTAGATATTAATGAAGAAGCTTTAAAAGAGACCATTACAAAGTCAGGTAATAGTAAGAGACTATTTACTTATGTGGTAGATATTTCAAAAAAACAGGAGGTATTTGATTTTGCTAAAAAATTGATTGAAGAACATGGGAAAGTGGATGGCGTTATTAATAATGCAGGTATTATCCAACCGTTTATTCATTTAAATGAACTTGAAATGGATCGCATAGAGAGAGTTATGAATATTAATTTCTATGGAACTCTTTATATGGTAAAAGCTTTTTTGCCAGAGCTTCTAAAAAGACCGGAAGCACATATCGTGAATGTTTCAAGTATGGGCGGTTTTCTTCCAGTACCGGGACAAAGTATCTATGGTGCCTCAAAGGCTGCAGTTAAGTTACTTACTGAGGGACTTTCTTCAGAGCTTATAGATACCAATGTAAATGTTTCTGTGGTTATACCCGGTGGGATTGCAACGGATATTAAAAAGAATTCAGATATTAAGTTCAATGTGTCCACAGATAGCAGCAAGTCTAAAATGATGTTAACACCCGCTAAAGCTGCTGCGTTAATCATGCAAGCAATGGAGCAAAATAAATTACGCAGTTATATTGGAAAAGACTGCAAAGTGATGAATACGTTTTATAAAGTAAGCCCACGTTTGGGGATGAATTTAATGAATAAGGTTATGAATTCCAATGAGCACTAAAAAATACGCTAATCTTAAATAGGATGATGGGTCTTTAAAGAAAAATGAACTACCGATTGCAGACGGTCTACGTCATTTGCATATTTCAATTTGCATTAGAAAGCGGGAGATAATTGATGAAGAATATATGTGTTATAACTGGTGGCGGTAGTGGAATGGGATTAGCTACTGCAAAATTAATGGGTAAGAATCACTCTGTTATTATTTGTGGCAGAAGTGTAAAAAAATTAGAAGGTGCAGTAGAGGAGCTAACAGAGGAGGGAATAGACATCAAAGCCTTTGCTTGTGATGTGTCAAATTATCAAAGTGTAGAAGCGTTAGCGCTATATGCAAAGAATCAAGGAAAGATTACAGCAGTCATTCATGCAGCAGGTATGTCTCCCAATATGGGTGATGCAAAACAAATTATGGAGGTCAATGCTCTGGGAACCATCTTTATCAATAATGCTTTTTATAATGTAATGGAGGCAGGCTCTTGTATAATAGATGTATCTTCTATGTCAGCATATTTAACCCCTAAAATTATTATGCCTGTGGGATTATATAAATATAGCTTAAAAGATACAGAAGTTTTTATGAGAAAGATCTTAAAACGTGTAACTATATTTCCCAAAAAAGTAAGAACAGGTGTATCCTATGGCATTTCAAAACATTTTGTAATCTGGTTTGCCAAGCAGGATGCAGCCAGATTTGGGGAAAAGGGAATTAGAGTGATTTCAGTTTCACCAGGCAATTTTGAAACGCCTATGGGAGAATTAGAGAAAGAAGAGGCAGATTTATACACTAAATTTTGTGCAATCAAAAGATTCGGTCATGTAGATGAAATTGCAAGTTTGTTTGCCTACTGTGTAAGCCCGAATGCTGGATATTTAACCGGTGTTGATATATTGTGTGATGGTGGACTTGTGGCATCGGGTGTCAATCCCCTTATGAGAAACAAATAAGTGTTTGGGAAACACATAGATATCTAGAAGGTATTCTGCAATGGATACGAATTTTATGGCTTCAGTCACCCCACCGGTGAGCTTCAGCCATAAAACTGCAGCAAGTGTATAAAAAATAATTA
>DALYNO010000110.1:8356-9613 GCA_031975295.1 Anaerocolumna sp.
AATTAAGTCTATTTAGTTTCAAGTCTGCAGGAGGCAAGAGTTGTGATGCAAAAATAAGTTTAACCATGGAGGAGTAAGATGAAGGAATCATTTGAGAGGAATAATATGGGTAAGGTGAACAAAATAATTGATGTTATAATGCTGGTGGCCTTCATGGTTTCAATCTTTCTTTTTATAAATAACGTAGTTGGATTAGAATCTGTCATTTCTCTTTTGGCTGAACTGATCATTGCAACATATATGATTATTCGAAAGAAAAAACCACTGCTAACAACAGCAATTCTGCTAATGGCGATTTTAACCTTTACCGTACCATTTGTAGGCAGTGAAATATCGGGCATGCTAATTATGATTGTTTTAAGTGTAGTTTCCTTATATTTAAATAAAGCACTTTTGTATAGTATGGGAAGTCTTTACTCCATTTCTTACGCTGTTATATACTATTCAGAAGTAAAAAGAATGGATGAGAATTTGATATTAACCTTAGCTTTTGTGGGATTAACTGTAATAGCATTATATTTTGTATGTAAAAGGAGTGCAGACCTTATCCTGCTGGCCAATAATAAGGAAAAAGAAGCAACGAATCTTTTAGTAAAGATGGATGGTATGGTAGATGTGATACAAAAAAGTACAAATACCCTCAGCGAAGATATCGCTAACTGTAATCAGGATATTTCAACTTTAAAAGATATTAGTAATACCATGGTGGATAGTATAAAAAATGTTACCAGTGGTGTTGTGAATCAATCTCAGAGTATTAGTCATATAACCAGTATGATGAATGAAGCTGACGATAAAATGTCAGAAATAAATGAACTTACTAAGTGTCTGTCACAAACCTCATATGAAACCAGCCAGATTGTGGAAAATAATTCAATGCAGATTGATAAAATGGAAATGCAAATGGAAATTATTCATACAACAGTGGCTGCATCACTGGAAACAGTGGGAGCATTAAATCAGAGCATGAAAGAAGTAAACGGGTTTCTGGGGTCTATTCACCAGATAGCAGCGCAAACAAATCTCCTGGCATTAAACGCAAGTATAGAGGCCTCTAGAGCAGGAGAGGCTGGAGCTGGTTTTTCTGTCGTTGCAGAAGAGATAAAAAAACTTGCAGGGCAAAGCGCGGATATTGTAAAACATATCAATGATATCATGATGGACATTGCGTCCAAAACGGAACTTGTTTCTCAAAAAGCAGGAAAAGGAAGTATGGCAGTTAGAGAAGGCAAACGATTATCTAAGCAGGTAAGGGAT
>DALYNO010000111.1:0-9550 GCA_031975295.1 Anaerocolumna sp.
AAATATATAGGCATATTTTTTAATAAAACTACGACTTGTTTTAATAACACATCTAATAAGTAAAATAATGCCCAGCCTATTCCAGTTCCAACGATACCTAATGTAAGTATTCCACCGAATAGCTTAGGCAATTTAAACTTTCGATGTAAGAAATGAACCAACGGAAGCAAACCAGATGCAATACAGTAGGCCAGCACAAAAGGTATAAAGAGAGGTAGTACATACTGAAATCCAAAATAAACAAAAGTAATCGTAAGTATCATAATAAATAAAAGTTTTACTCTATTATTGTTAATACTCATAAAATCCTCCCTTTCCATTGGTAATTGCTCACAGTTCATTGGGAAACTAATTTATTTTATTTCATATGAAATAAATACAATATAAAAAGCAGAAAGCATTACCTCATGTAATTGCTCTCTGCTTTTATTGTATCTAAATTACCTTTTACTATGTTAGGCGATTACTTCATACATTGCAAAAGATTGGATTGATTCTATAAAATTGGTTATTCTAATTTTATAACTTTTTTTATGAAACCATTATACCACCAGTTTAACTGGAATATAAGGAACACCAGCTAAAATAGCAGCTTTTACCTCTGAAACATTTTCCAGAATACTGTATACTTCATTATCATTTTTTACCGGTATAAGAACATCTTTATAGTTCTTCACATTCTTATACTCATTCATTTGGTCTACAAGCATGGCTTTTTCTTCATTTGAAATAGCTTCTTTATATAGACTCCTAGGAGAAACCAATATAATATTGCTTTTAACCTCTTCATTATTTTGTTTTTCTTTGAGTAAAGCATAATATTTTTTGGCTTCCTCCATGATAATAGAGGATATTATTTCAGGAGATGTATAAGTACTATCTACTACTAAGTTGTAATTGGAGAAATTAAAATACTCTAAATGATACATTTCTCTATATCGTCTATCTTCTGTAGCAGCTCTTGCTCTTAGCATTTCTTTCGCTTCTGCCACCGAGGCATATTGTTCTTCCTTACCCCTATTGTCATTTACGACTCTTTCGGCAGCCACATCTAACTGTACTGACAGAAATACTTTAAAAGATTCTTCTACAAAATTCCAAGCCAATCTGGAATCAAAAATAATATTTTTATCCTTATTTTCTTTGGAAATTTTAGCTGTGGCATCATCTATCATAGTGTCATATTTATGGTCACTGCACATTAGTTGATTCATTTCAAGTGTAGTCATGTTCATTTCCCTGGCAAGTTCTCTTTGAACCTTTCCAGTTGAATAAATTTCAAACCCGAATTTATCTTCTAAAATTTTGCAGATTGTCGACTTACCGCTACCAAGATTCCCTGTTATAGTGATATGCATGGTGGTTTTCCTCCTAAACTTAAAACTTAAGGTCTAATATTACCAAAAGTTTATTACAGTGTTTTAAACGCAGAAAATAACCTGTCTGCCATGAAAAACACTGTAATATTTTGTCCCATTATTTTAATTTAATGTTTACTATTATACCACTATCCTATCACATCGTAAAGTATCAGATTTTTGAATAAACAGTTTTTACACTTATACCATCAAGCATCCCAAGTTTTCCAGAAAGGGAACTTATAGTCTTATTAGCCGCATCAATTACAATGCCTATAATATTTAATTTCTTAACTTTATAAGGAATACCCATTCGACCGATGATATACTCCCCATACTCATGCAGTAACTGATTGATGGTATCAACCATCTCTGTATTTTCTACTATAATCCCTATAAGTGCAATCCTAGTTTCCATATATCCTCCCACATATATTTATTTCAATATAATGCTCTTACTTATCTTCAGCAAATTATACCCCTATACTTTAAAACGATACCCAACACCCCATATAGTCTCAATATACTGGGGTTTGGAGGTATTAAATTCAATTTTTTCTCTTATTTTTTTGATATGAACTGTTACAGTTGCTATATCACCAATGGATTCCATATCCCATATTTCCTGGAATAACTCTTCTTTTGTATATACGTGGTTTGGATTCTCTGCCAAAAAGGTTAATAAATCAAACTCTTTTGTCGTAAAATTTCTTTCTTCATTATTTACATAAACTCTTCTGGCTGTCTTATCTATTTTAATACCTCTTATTTCAATAATTTCATTTTCTCTGGCATTATTTCCAATCAATCTTTCATATCTTGCCATATGCGCTTTCACCCTGGCAACTAATTCACTGGGACTAAAAGGTTTTGTTATATAGTCATCGGCTCCCAGCCCCAGACCTCTAATCTTATCTATATCATCTTTTTTGGCAGATACCATAAGAACTGGTATATTCTTAGCCTGTCTAATCTTTTTACAGATTTCAAATCCATCTATACCTGGCAGCATAAGATCTAATATAATCAGCTCAAAATTCTCTCCCAATGCTCTCTCAAGCCCAGTATCCCCTGCATTTTCAATGGAGACTTCAAACCCACTAAGCTCTAAATAATCCTTCTCTAATTCAGCAATTGCTAGTTCATCTTCAATAATTAATATCTTACTCATTATCTATTTCCTCCTTATATTTTCTTAAGGTAAAATAAATATCTGTCCCTTTACCTTCCACACTCTCTGCCCAAATTTCACCCATATGATCTTTAATTATTTTCTTTGCTATAGCAAGACCAAGACCGCTTCCACCCTTGGTTGAGTTTCTGGAAGCATCCGCCCGAAAGAAACGTTCAAAAATATAGGGCAAATCTTTTGCTGCAATCCCTTCACCGTTATCCTTAAAAGCAAGTCTTATATACTCGTTGTCTCCGGTGATATCAATTTGGATGTGACCTTTCTTTTTACCTATATATTTAACAGAATTACCAATGATATTATTGATAACTCTCTTAAGCTGTTCAGCGTCAGCTTGTACTTTAACACCAGGTTCTAAATGATTGTTATAAGATATTTCAATACCCTTTACTTCCAGATCCAGCGTAATTTCATTGATACAATCGGAAAAATAATCTTCCACATCTATACTGTTAAAGGTATAGGGCATAGTATCAAAATCTATTTTAGAATAAAAAGAAAGTTCATCTACCAAAGAGGATAAATCAATAGCCTTCGTATAAATAGTCTTAATATACTTCTCCTGCTTTTCCTTTGTATCTGCAACTCCATCCATAATACCTTCTGCGTAACCCTTAATTGCTGTTATGGGGGTTCTAAGGTCATGGGAAATATTACTGATTAAATCCTTCATCTCCTGTTCATATCTAAGTCTTACATCTATAAGTTCTTTTAGTCTAATTCTCATTTCTTCAAAGTCTACACATAATTGCCCAACTTCATCCTCTGGGTCACCTTCAATGGAATAGTCCAGATTTCCTTCCTTCATAGCATCTGTAGCTGCATGAAGAGTATTTAATGGCCGTAGAATGCTTCGGTATATCCAAATTATAAGTACCGCTGCAGTAACTATTACGATAAATATTAAAGAACATACTACTTGCACTGCAGAAGTTTTAATCTGTGGGACTAGGGTATTCACATCCGTAATAATAAAAACAGTCCCTTTTGATTTATCTTTATAATAAAAGTCTTGCTGTTTTAATAATATGGGATTTTGACCATCAATATAGATGCCGCCTTCTTCATCTGTAGTATACTCACCGAAATTAGGAAGGTTTTTTTCTATAGATTCCAGCCTTTTATCATCACCACTAAATATAAATTTGTTATCTTTTCTTAGAACAATAAAAGAATACTTGTCCTGTAATTCATTATTTAAATAGGAGATATAATCTGGGTCCTCAAATCTCTCTGGTTCATTAGCAGCCGTAATTACAATTTCATTATAGACACCTCTTGTTAATTTACTTAAAAGTTGCAAGGGATTGGACAAGACATTAATTGTATTTGTTGTAACATCGTAAGTTTGTTTGATTACATTGTCCTGATAACTGATAATTCCACTTACTGCTATTATGATTAAAAATACGGGCAACGCTGTTATAATTAGGAATGCTGTTAATAATCTGCTTTTTAATTTCAAATACACACCTGCTTTATCTAATATACTTCATAAATTGTACCAGTATCATTATACCATAAACCCTGTTCAAATACACATAAACTAACTATGTCTTTTCTAAAGAAATTGTAAATTCATTGCCTTATAGTAAACTTATCTGCTTACTAATTCACAATCTGGATACTTCATCACAAAAGAAAAGATTATGTAATCTAATCTCACTTATTGGATATCATATGACACTCCCTAAGACTAGACGGGATTATCATACTTTAC
Organism: Anaerocolumna sp.; assembly: GCA_031975295.1. GTDB lineage: Bacteria > Bacillota > Clostridia > Lachnospirales > Lachnospiraceae > Anaerocolumna. The sequence continues at coordinate 4,271 of DALYNO010000111.1, forward strand.
TCAATATTTGAAATTATAATTACATAATCTTAAAATTCATAATTAACAAGCTGTTAACCTGCCAACTATTAACTACTATAAATATTTCTTAAGCGCTTCTACCTTGTCTAATTTTTCCCAAGGAAGATTTAATTCATTACGTCCAAAATGTCCGTAGGATGCAGATGGTTTGTAGATAGGACGTCTTAAATCAAGCATTTTAATAATTCCAGCAGGACGAAGATCGAAATGTTCACGAACCACTTCAATTAACTTATCGGAATCAAGCTTGCCAGTACCAAAGGTATCTATCATAATGGATGTAGGTTGTGCCACACCAATTGCATAGGATAGCTGAATTTCACATTTATCTGCAAGTCCTGCAGCAACAATATTTTTAGCAACATAACGAGCGGCATAAGATGCTGAACGATCTACTTTTGTGCAATCTTTACCGGAGAATGCTCCACCGCCGTGACGAGCGTAACCACCATAAGTATCAACAATAATTTTACGTCCTGTTAAACCGCTATCTCCATTCGGTCCGCCAATAACGAATCTACCTGTTGGATTGATAAAGAATTTTGTATTTTCATCTACTAAATCCTTAGGAAGCACTTCATCAAATACGTATTTTTTAATATCTTTATGAATCTGTTCTTGTGTTACCTCTGGACTATGCTGTGTTGATAAAACAACGGCATTTAAGTGAATTGGCTTACCTGCTTCATTATACTCAACTGTAACCTGTGACTTACCATCTGGTCTTAGATAGTTTAATAAGCCTTCTTTTCTTACCTTAGTAAGTTGTTTTGTAAGTTTATGAGCCAAATAAATAGGATAAGGCATGTACTCATCAGTTTCATTACTAGCATATCCAAACATCATACCCTGATCGCCAGCACCAATTGCTTCTAATTCATTTTCTGACATTGTATTTTCTCTTGCTTCTAAGGCTTTATTTACACCCATTGCTATGTCTGTAGATTGTTCGTCTAATGCAACGATAACACCACAGGTATTTGCATCAAAACCATATTCAGAGTGGTCATATCCTATTTCACGAATGGTATCTCTTACAATCTTTTGAATGTCAACATAACCATTGGTTGTAATCTCTCCCATAACTAAAACAAGACCTGTTGTTATTGCAGTTTCACAGGCTACTCTACTCATAGGATCCTGTCTTAATAATTCGTCTAATACCGCATCAGATATCTGATCACATATTTTATCTGGATGCCCCTCTGTTACAGATTCTGAAGTAAATAATAATTTGTTCATGAAATTACCTGTTATATAACCCTTTTATAGCAGATGGGTTATAGCCACCAATATAAGCTGAGAGATATCCTAGGTGGCATTCCTTTCTTCGTATTTTCTCTCAAACCATCACCCAATGTACTACCTATCTCATATACATTAGGGTTTTGCAAGAAAACTTTACTTTATACTCTTTCTCGCTTATATTCATTTCCCGTCTGACCAAACGGTATTATTCCAATAAAAAAAGCCCGAAAAAGACGGACTTGACAAACTTAAATCAAATCCTCTTATTGTTCGATTACTCGCTCAGGTTGGCACCTTCCATTACGGGGTTGCTGTGATTTCATAGAGCCTTACTCTCCATCACTCTGAATAAGAGAAATATCATATATAGTTATTCTTGTACACTGAGAATATCCTATTTGACTAGTTTTGTCAAGTTATTTTTTCATTGACATTTGTTAACAATTTTCTTATACTTATACCAAATCTATTGTGTAATTATTATCTATTTCGACATAATCAGCTTTACAATTTTTCCATATAAAATTATTTTTATGTACAAGTGTCAGAGACACAGAGGGAGAAAGTATATTGTGAAAACCAAAACCATTTCCATTAGACAAGCAATGCCAGGAATGATAGTCGCAGATGATATCTACAATACTGCAAATCAGTTAGTTATTTCTAAAGGGATTCCCTTAACTGATAAAATAATTACAAGACTTAAGTTTTATTCTATTAAAGAATTACCTATTATTTTGCTAGATAAAAAACAGGATATTTCATCTATTATTTCTACTGCAAGCCAAACGCAACGCACTAAGGAGAGTGCTGCTTTTAAACAGTTTCACTCTGCATTTGCTGACTCTGTTCAAAGCTTTAAAGGTGAATTAAATAAATTATCCTCAAATGATGCAAATGTAGATGTTTCTGGCTTACTAGAGCACACCAATTCTATTTTAAAGAATTGCAGAAATGGCATGCATCTTTTTGATATGCTCCATTGTATGAGGGAATATGATGATATTACCTATATTCACTCTGTTAATGTATCTCTTTTATGCAATGTACTTGGAAGTTGGCTTAAGCTATCTACACAGGATTTAGAAGCACTTACTTTAGCAGGTTTATTACACGATATTGGCAAGTTAACACTTCCCTCTGAAATCATCAATAAACAGTCACGCCTTACCCCCAGCGAATATGTTACAATCAAGACCCACACGCTGCAAGGTTTTAATATGTTAAAAAACAAAAAACTGGACGAAAGAATTATCAATGCTGCCCTTATGCATCACGAACGTTGTGATGGAAGCGGGTATCCTTACAGATTGAAGGGTGCAGAAATAGACGATTTTGCTAAGATCATTGCAATTGTAGATGTATATGATGCAATGACCTCTGCTAGATCATATCGCCCAGCCTTAAGTCCTTTTGAAGCAATCAGTACCTTCGAAGCAGAAGGTCTTCAAAAGTTTGATCCTAAATTTATTATGGTATTTTTAAATGAAATTGTTCAGGCCTATATTGGAAATAGAGTTTTACTTAATAATAATCTGGAAGGGGAAGTGCGTATGATAAACAAACATGCTCTGTCACGACCCATTATTCAAATTGGTAATGATTTTATTGATTTATCCAAAAATCACACCATAGAAATTGTTTCCATGCTGTAAAAAATATAACAAAAGGAGTTAGCATAAAATGTTACTGGTTCTCCAGTACTATTTTACGCTAACTCCTTTCAGTTATAGGTATCTATCAACCAACTTTTAATTTAAACTTTTTAATTGCCTTTTCATCTTCAATGTCTATTTTAGCCATGATTGCACCAATGCTTTGCATTTTTTGCTCGAATTTTTCATAACCTCTTTCAATATACTCTACTTGTTCAACAATAGTAAAGCCTTCTGCAGTAAGTCCTGCAATAACCAAAGCAGCACCTGCTCTTAAATCAGGCGCACTAACAATCGCACCGGTAATGCCTTCGACACCTACAATAACCGCAGTGTTTCCTTCAACTTTTATACTTGCTCCCATTCTGGATAATTCATCTACATATCTTAATCTATTCTCGAACACAGTTTCAGTAACAATACTTGTCCCTTCGGAAGTGATTAATGCTGCCGCGATCTGTGGCTGCATATCTGTAGGGTATCCTGGATAGGGCAGCGTTTTAACATTTGTATGTCCTAATCTTTTCGTGGCACTTACCCTGACTGAATCATCAAATTCCTCTACACAGGCACCAATTTCAATTAATTTAGCAGTAATTGCTTCTAGATGTTTAGGTATAACATTTTTAATTAATACACTGCCTTTGGTAGCTGCTGCCGCAATCATGAAGGTTCCAGCTTCTATTTGGTCAGGAATTATAGAGTACTCACATCCATTTAGTTTCTTAGCACCCTTTATACGAATTACATCTGTTCCAGCACCCTTAATATTTGCTCCCATACTGTTTAAAAAGTTAGCGACATCAACAACATGAGGTTCTTTGGCAGAATTTTCAATAATCGTTAATCCCTCTGCCATAGATGCTGCAAGCATTATATTAATTGTAGCGCCTACACTGGCAAAATCCAAATAAATATGGCTGCCTTTTAATTCACTTGCCTCAGCTTGAATCATTCCATGTTCAATCTTAACTTCAGCTCCCATAGCTTCAAAACCCTTAATATGTTGATCAATTGGTCTACTACCAATATTACAACCACCTGGGAGTGCTACTTGTGCCCTTTTATACTTGCCAAGGAGTGCTCCAAGTAAATAATATGATGCTCTTATCTTACGTATAAATTCATAATCTATTGATAGGGAATCTACCTTGCTTCCATTTATCTTAACTGTATGTTTATCAATACGTTCTACTGTAGCTCCAATTTCTTCTATCGCTTGTAAAAGAACATTAATATCACCTATATCTGGTAGATTTCCGACTAATACTGTTTCATCAGTCATTATGGCAGCTGACAAAATGCCAAGGGCAGCATTTTTAGCTCCGCCAATGGTAACTTCACCTTCCAAAGCTTTGCCGCCTTTTATTATATATTGCTCCATTGCACACCTCATTATTATACCAGAGCGAAATACACTTAGCGCTCCTATTAATTGTGAAATCCGTTCAATTAACTTGATTATACCATAAAAATACAGGATGTAAATATTTTTATGCACAACCCATCTTTCGTCTATATTCAAATCTATTATCATTCGTATTTTAGTTTTTGGCGTAGTCTCTGATTTTAAATACAATTTGTTCCATTAATTCTTCAGGATTTAAATTTTCAGCATCAATTATAATGTGAGCATACCTTTCATACAAAGGGCATCTCTCATTATATAAATCAACCAGCGTGTGACCATTCTTTAATACCACACCACGCTGTCTAATATTCCCCAAACGGTTGCGAATGGTTTCATAACTTAACTTTATGTAGACAACAATATCCTCTTTTTTAAATTGATTCATTGCTTCTATGCCATAAATTACGCTTCCGCCTGTGGCTATTACTGTACGATTGGTTTTAATGTTTCTATTAACTTCATTTTCAATAGCAAGAAAACCATCAATTCCTTCTTCTTCAATAATATCCTTTAACAATCTCTTTTCCTGCTCTTGTATTAAAACATCCGAATCTATAAAGGAATACCCTAAAACTTTAGCAAGAATGACGCCAATTGTGCTTTTACCAGCAGAAGGCATACCTGTTAAAACAATATTATTCATTGACCTAGGTCCTTTCGCACATAATGTACAGATTATATCATCTTTCTCATGCTTAGCCAAGTATTTTTTATTTTTTCCTAATTTAATTATTTCATACCCTTATTTTTTCTGATACTATATCCAAAATTACCAAGTAATTCTCCCAGTCCCAAATATTCACCATGGGAATATACAATAGGCTTTGCCTTATCTAATTCAAACTTTCCTTTTTCATTTAAATACTGTGCATCTACATGGACTCCAACCACTTTAGCCAAAAACATATGATGAGAGCCTAATGGTAATATTTCTGTAACCTGACA
>DALYNO010000112.1:0-9460 GCA_031975295.1 Anaerocolumna sp.
CCCCTTTGATAATGTCTTTGATCTCATCTTCTGAAATAAAAGCTGGTGCAAATTCATTCAGAATCTCAATTCTTTTGGTGCATTCCATTATAATGTCTTCCCTGTCACTTGGAGAAGATTCTAATGTTTCTTTTAATTGTTTAATTTCTTTTAAAACAACTGCATTTTCCTCTTCTTCTGTAAGGTCAGATCTTTTGTCAATTGCCACATTTTTAAGTGCGGTTAAAAGAGCGGATAATGCGTCCTTTCTATCCTTATCTCCAGCCTTCATTGCTTTTACCATTTCAGCTCTTACCAATTCAATTTTAGTCATTTCTATTACCTCCTATTTGTTTGATTCACTACTTCATAACAATAGCACTTATTTCTGAACGTGATATGATTATGATTTGTGTATTTGAATGTTTATTTTTGCTCTTTCATTTGTTCAGCCAAATCATTTAAATATACCCATCGATCCATTTTTTCTTCCAGCATTTTCTCTGCTTGTTCCTTCTTAGCCATTAAATCATTTAATTTAGAGTAGTCTGTGGCTACACCAACCATCTCATTCTCAAAGATTTCTATCTGCTCCTCAAGCTTTTGTATATCTTCATCAATGGTATCAAATTCCCGCTGCTCTTTATAAGAGAACTTAAGTCTGCTTTCCTTGGGTTTTGATTTATAGTTATCAGATTTACTCTGTTTTTGTTCTTCTAAAATCTTAGGGTTATTTCTTTCTTCTTCTGCTATTCTTTCCTTATAATCCGTAAATCCACCTTCGTATTGGGCAATTTTTCCTTCCCCTTCAAAGGCAAAAATACGATTGACAATTCTGTCTAGAAAATACCTGTCATGGGACACAGTGAGAACAATTCCATCATAACTATCAAGATAATCCTCCAAAACATTTAATGTGCTTATGTCTAAATCATTGGTAGGCTCATCTAGTATTAATACATTAGGGGCTTCCATAAGTACTTTTAAAAGATATAGTCTTCTTTTTTCCCCACCAGAAAGTTTTGATATAAGGGAATACTGCATGGCACCTGTAAATAAGAAGCGTTCCAGCATCTGAGAAGCACTGGCACTTCCTTCCGGCGTTTCGATATATTCAGCAACATTTCTAATGTAGTCTATTACCTTTAGGCTTTCATCCATATACTCATTTTCTTGTGAAAAGTATCCGACTCTTACCGTTTCACCACTTTCAATAAAGCCCTCATCTGGCACTAGATTACCAGTAATAATTTTTAAAAATGTTGTTTTACCGCTGCCGTTAGGTCCCACAATTCCAAGTCTGTCTCCCCTTAATAGGATATAGCTAAAATCCTTAATTAAAAGTTTGTCCCCAAAGCTTTTACTAATATGGTTAATTTCTATGGTTTTTTTACCAAGTCGTGAGGATAGAGCACTTAACTCCACTGTTTTATCGGCCTCAACAATTTTACGGTCCCTTAATTCTTCAAATCTTTGTATATGGGCTTTTTGTTTGGTAGATCGAGCTCTTGCACCTCTCATCATCCACTCTAAATCCATCCTGTAAAGGCTTTTTTTCTTTCTTTCCGTGGCCTGTTCCATATCTTCACGTTCTGCCTTCAACTGAAGAAATTTTGTATAATTGGCAATATAGGTGTAGATATTACCTTTATCAATTTCAACTATTTTGTTGGTTACCTTATCTAAAAAGTACCTATCATGAGTAACCATAATAAAGGCTCCCTGATATTTATTTAGATATTCCTCTAGCCACTCTGCCATCTGGTTGTCCAAATGGTTCGTTGGTTCATCAAGTATTAAGATATCAGCAGGTGTTAAAAGGGTTCTTACTAATGCTACTCTCTTTCTTTGACCGCCAGAAAGTGTATCCACACTACCTTCCAAATCATTTATTCCAAGGTTTTTCAGCATAGTTCTGGCTTCACCTTCTAAATTACGATATTCTTCCTTAGCCTTTTTACCAAGAACGACGTTTTCTATTATGGTAAGGTCCTTGTTAAATTCCGGATTCTGTGATAGATATTCCACAGTAATTCCTTTTCCTTTAATAATCGAACCTTCGTCAGGCTCTATTATACCAGCAATCATTTTTAATAAAGTTGACTTACCTGTTCCATTTATTCCAATAACACCAATTTTATCCCCAGCATTTATTCCCAGGGTAACATGGTCAAATAATATTCTATCCGTAAAGCTTTTGCTCATTTTTTCAACATTTAACAGATTCACATTCCTACTCCTTTAAATCCCAGGCAAATTAGTTACTGCCTAAAAAGAATACCATATATTGAGTTATTATTCCACTTTTTCTTTTTCACAAACATGGCTTTATTGTAAAATGAAACTGTTGCAAAATTATGCCCTCGGGTATATAACTGAACATTATACACCATAGTTCCTATTATCATTAGTCAGGTAAAAACCTGATAATTCTTTTAGCATACATATGTTAACCAGTCTTAAATAGAGCTTTTGAAGGGCTAATAATTCTATTTATAATGTATCATTTTCATCTATTCTCCAAAATAATTATTATTTTTTATCAATTAGGGACTACCATATATAGTGTTATTGTGTTATAATACACACTGTATGTTGTTTGTTTCTCATTTTTTGGAAACAAGTCAAATTAATGTGCAGGAGATAAGAAGAGAAGGGTATATATGGCTTTGGATTTATGAAAAAAGAAGGATATGCCTTCCTCACTAACAGCAGGAAAGAGGTTCATATGGGAATTAAAGTAGTGAAAAAAGACAATACCAAAGAGGATTTTAATGTCCAGAAAGTAATTCAAGCCGTAGATAAATCCGCCCATCGTGCGTTGATACAATTTACGGATGAAGAACACGATTTCATTTGCAATTTTGTGGAAACCAAAGTGAATTCCATGAATAAAGAAGAAATTTATATTAGTGAGATGCACAATATTGTAGAAAGTTCTCTAGAACAAACCAATCCTCTGGTTGCCAAAAGTTATAGGGATTATAGAAATTATAAACAGGATTTTGTTCATATGCTTGATGAAGTCTATAAAAAAAGTCAAAGTATTATGTACATAGGAGATAAAGAAAACAGCAACACCGATAGTGCTCTGGTTTCTACCAAAAGAAGTTTAATTTTTAACCAATTAAATAAAGAGTTATATCAAAAGTTCTTCTTAACTACTGAGGAATTACAAGCTGCAAGAGACGGCTATATTTATATTCATGATATGTCAGCAAGAAGAGATACTATGAATTGTTGCTTATTTGACGTGAAGAATGTTCTAAAGGGCGGCTTTGAGATGGGTAATCTCTGGTATAACGAGCCAAAGACCCTAAATGTAGCGTTTGACGTAATTGGTGATATTGTTCTTAGTGCAGCAAGCCAGCAATATGGTGGTTTTACAGTGCCAAGTGTTGATTTGTTATTAGAGCCTTATGCAATTAAATCCTATGATATCTTATATAATAAATACATACAACTGGGTATAGCTCCGGAACTTGCCAAAGAAGTAACCCTAAAAGATATTAAAGTAGATTTTGAACAAGGTTTTCAGGGTTGGGAATATAAATTTAACACCGTTGCCTCCAGTAGAGGGGATTATCCTTTCATAACCGTAACTGCTGGTACTGGAACAGGGGAATTTGCCAAAATGGCTTCCATCGCGCTCTTAGATGTTCGCCGTATGGGACAAGGTAAAAAAGATTGTAAGAAGCCCGTTCTATTTCCTAAGATTGTATTTTTATATGATAAGAACCTGCACGGACCAGGCAAAGAATTAGAAGAAGTTTTTGAAGCAGGTATTCGCTGCTCTAGTAAAACCATGTATCCTGACTGGTTAAGTTTAACTGGAGAGGGTTATATTGCAAGTATGTATAAAAAGTATGGTGAAATTATAAGTCCAATGGGCTGCCGTGCCTTTTTATCTCCTTGGTATAAAGAAGGTGGTATGAATCCCCTTAATGAAGAAGATGTACCAGTATTTGTAGGTAGATTTAATATAGGTGCTGTAAGTCTGCATTTACCTATGATTCTAGCCAAGGCCAGACAGGAAAGCCGTGATTTCTTTGAAGTACTTGATTATTTCTTAAATCTCATTCGTAAGCTTCACATCCGTACCTATGCTTACCTTGGTGAGATGAGAGCTTCCACCAATCCTCTTGCATATTGTGAAGGCGGTTTTTACGGTGGTAATTTGGGTATTCATGATAAAATTAAACCTGTACTAAAAGCAGCCACTGCCTCCTTTGGTATAACTGCTCTAAATGAATTACAACAATTATATAACAAAAAATCCATTGCAGAAGATGGTGCTTTTGCTATTGAAGTATTAACGCATATTAATAAAAAAATCAATGAATACAAAGAAGCGGATGGACATCTTTATGCGATTTATTCCACGCCTGCTGAAAACTTATGTGGTCTTCAGGTAACGCAGTTCCGTAAAAAATATGGTATCATTGAGAACGTTTCTGACAGAGAGTATGTAAGTAATGGTTTCCATTGTCATGTAACAGAAGATATATCTCCTATTCAAAAACAGGATTTAGAATATCGCTTCTGGGAGTTATCCAATGGTGGAAAAATTCAATATGTAAAATATCCAATTGATTATAATACAAATGCAATAAAGACATTGGTAAGAAGAGCAATGGATATGGGCTTATACGAAGGTGTAAATTTATCCTTAGCTTACTGTGATGACTGCGGACATCAAGAATTAGAGATGGATGAATGCCCTAAATGCGGCAGTAAGAATTTGACCAAAATTGACCGTATGAACGGTTATCTCTCTTATTCAAGAGTAAAGGGTGATACTCGTCTAAACGATGCAAAAATGGCTGAAATCAAGGAAAGGAAAAGCATGTAATGCGTTATCATAATATTACAAAAGATGATATGTTAAATGGTACCGGTCTTAGAGTGGTATTGTGGGTGGCTGGCTGCCTTCATGCCTGTAAAGACTGCCATAATCCTGTAACTTGGGACGTAAACGGTGGATTACTCTTTGATGAAACTGCAAAAATGGAGTTATTTGCAGAACTTTCTAAAAATCATGTAGAAGGTATTACCCTTAGCGGCGGTGACCCCCTTCACCCAGTTCACAGAGAGGAAATTGGCAGGCTCCTGGCGGAAATAAGGACTACATTCCCACATAAGAACATTTGGTTATATACAGGATATTTATGGGAAGATATATCCAGCCTGCCTTACATAAAGCTAATTGATACTTTAGTGGATGGAAAGTTTGATAGAGATTTAAAAGACCCTAAATTATACTGGCGTGGCAGCAGTAATCAAAAAGTAATTGATGTGAAAAAGACTTTAGAAATGAATCACATTGTTGAACTACAATGAAATTCATAGCTTATATGATTATATACATAAAATTTTTATACCAAGTAAATAAATAGATTATAACCTAAGATCTATGAGAATCCCCTTTCACCTTAAAAGTGATGGGGGAATTTCTTATTTTACTTTCCTGATAACTGACGGAGAAGGCGGATTGAAGTACGGTTCAAAACTGCATAAGGTTGATTATAATATAAAACAGACCACTGTTCAAAAGCTAGTGGTCTGTTCATACTATTTATATGTTTTTTAAATGTTTTGGTATTCCATCTACCATGATGGGTGCTAGTTCTTCCCCAATCAACGGTCTGACATAAGCAAGAAAAGCTTCCTCTACATCTGCTTTCTCTGTATTAATCCAGCTTAATGGTACCTTTTTCTCCATATTTGCTATTTTGTGAATATCATAAGTATCTGTGGTACAAAGATACGGTTTCTCTGATATTCTCTTAAGTACTATCATTTCTCCACTTTTACCTTCTAGGGCAGCACTAACTGCTGCTTCTCCACAGTTGTAAGCTTCACTGATATCCGTATAAGAGGCAATATGAGAAGCCCACCTTTGTAGTGTATTTAGTTCAATAGCTCTTGTTTTTATACCCAGCTCTTTTGTAAGCCACCCAGCCAAGTATCTTGCTGCGCCTGTTAGCATGGTATGCCCAAAGCTATCTACAAATTTATTATCCTGCGTAAGTTCACATACATATCTTTTATCTTTCAGTCGAATTCCTTCTGAGATTGCTATTACTAAGGATTTTTTTGTTTCTTGAAGTTTCTTAATTTTATGAAGGAAATCAGCAAAATCGAAGTCCGTTTCAGGTAAATATAATAAATCTACACCTACACAGTCATCGCCTTTCGCAAGTGCCGCTGCCCCTGTAAGCCAACCCACATTTCTACCCATTATTTCAACGATGGTTACCGTCTTTAAGTCGTATACGAGACCATCTCTTATAATCTCTTTTAAAGATGTTGCAATATATTTTGCAGCACTACCAAATCCGGGTGTGTGATCTGTAATCTCTAGATCATTATCTATGGTTTTAGGTACACCAATAAATCTAATAGGGCTATTGATACTCTTTCCATAGTCGGATAGCTTTTTGATAGTATCCATGGAATCATTACCTCCAATGTAGAAGAAGTAATGAATACTATACTTATTTAATATCTCAAATAAACGATGATAAATCTCAGGTTCTTTCTCAAATTCCGGTAATTTAAACCGGCAGGAACCAAGATATGAAGAGGGGGTTCTTTTTAATAATTCCAAATCTATATCACTCTGAATATATTCCTCTAAATCCAGAATATTTTCATCCAATAATCCTTGTACTCCATAGCGCATACCAAATACTTTGTCAGCTCCATGTATTTTAGCTGTTTTATAGACACCTGCCAGACTTGCATTAATTACAGCCGTTGGTCCTCCAGATTGGCCCACCAGGACATTTCCTATCATCTTCTACCTCCGTATAGTAAACTTCATTAGTCAAAAATAATCAAAACTCGCCAGTACACCATATCATTCTCATTATTCTGTGTCAATATGAACCACACTTTTACAATTTATTATAGTGACTAAACAAATAACATCTAAAATACTTTAGAAAACTTATAAATAAAATAAAGTAAGCTGTACATAGCAAATAAATACCAGTAAAGTAATTATTTGTTATGTACAGCTTTTCCCCAACCATACATTTTATTATCTCATAATTTTATCTGCTTTAAATCATAACTCTAATTCACTACAACTCCATTATAGTACACCTTAATGACAGGATTCGTAAGCGTTCCATATGTTGACCAGTCCCCTTTTACAAAACGAATATCCATTACCAACTTTCCAGTGCCTTGGGCTAATAGTGTACTTTTATCAATAGCTAACGTCAGAATTCCACCCTCAATTTTACCAGTTACTGCATCACCTAAGGATGTATACCAAGGTGCTTGTGTTAGCTGTAGCGCTGCCTGGTCACACCACACATTCTGAGGCAGAAGGCTCATACCTGTTGCTGTAAATTCTATTTTAACTTTAGAAAGGTCTATGGTTCCGCCATCAGCAATCAAGGTATATTTTTGACTTATACTATTGCCATTGTTTACAGTAACAACTGTTGCCACTGGCATCCCCTCTGCTGGTATTACAGTAGGAGTAGGGCTTACCGTTACAATAGGGGTTGGAGTTACTGATATTATGGGGGTTACTGTTGGGGTAGGGGTTACTGAAACTGTGGGGGTTATTGTTGGGGTAGGCGTTACTGATACTGTGGGGGTTACTGTTGGAGTAGGGGTTACTGAAATTGTGGGGGTTATTGTTGGGGTAGGCGTTACTCCTGCTATTATGGAATAAAAGGCCGGTTTCGCTTTATAATTTCCATCAAACAATAATGGATATCCTGATAGCCAGCTTGTACGATCTGTGATTCCCCAGAAAATCACTGCCGTAATATTTATTCCTTCATTTTTTAGACGAATGGTTTTATCCATAAATAACTTATATCGGGTTGCCTGTGCTGTTAATGCACTTTGACTTCCATCCGGTTGTTTTATATCTATCTCCGTTAACTGAATTTCAATTCCTAGAGAATTATACTTTCTGACAGCGTTCTCAAACATACTAACACTTGGATAATCCATAGTCCAATGAGACTGCATACCCATGCCGTCAACTAGATTTTTTTCTTTTAGTTTCTTTAAGAGATTAAATATAAAGTTACCCTTTTTATCTTCATATTCGTTGTAATCATTATAGAAGAGTTTACATCCAGCCGGTGCATATTTTCTGGCATATTCAAAAGATTTCTCAATAAATTCCTCGCCTACAGTTAACATCCAGAGTGAGTTCCCTGCTGTTACATTATTCGAACCAGGGTTTCTCATTCCAGTAGCTGTATTTGGATCAATCGCTTCATTTACCACATCCCAAGCATAGAATTCTACTGAAGGATAACTTGTTTCTATTAATTCCATTAAATTTTTAATATAATTTTCAAGCCTTTTAAGCATTACATCTTTAGAAGCCCAAGCTGCAGTTGTATCCGTAGAATAATTAACCCGAAAGAACCAATCAGGTGTCTGATTATGCCAAACTAAAGTGTGTCCTCTGACAGGAATCTGATTATCTCTGGCAAATTCCAATAAAGTTCTTGCAGCCCTTAAATTTACCTGGGGATTTAACTGATCTCCTCCGTTTTCTTCCATATAAGCAAGGGTGGCCCCATGATCTAAAACTGCATCTGGTTTTAATTCATTTCCAGGTGTAAGACTGTTGTAATGTTTTTTTACCAGGTCCTTAGCTGGTGCTGGCGCGATTTCACTTGCCTGAGCCGCTCCTCCGACCATAAAGTATTGAGAAAAAACATTTTTAAGGCTTGGAACATCATGCTCTATTTCTGGAAGTACTGCTGGCGTAGCCGTAAAATCATCAATATAAAAGCTTAATAAATCCTGAGCAGAAGGAGAAGTCTTATATTCTGTTTCCACATATATGTATACATTTTGTGCATCCGTTGGTATTGTGTATTCTCCCTCTAAAAGAGTCCAGACTCCTTTATTTACTGCTGCGGTTTTTATTGTCTTATACTGATCACTTACTCCATCATTATATTGCAACTGCAAACTAAACCGTTGTGAGGAAGCATAGGAACTACCTACATATTTAATTCTAATTCCAAATATATAAGTCTCACCTAAGGTAAGTTCTTCTGTTTTATTGCTTGTGGCCCCGTGCCAAGTCTTTGTACGATTACTTATTTTTGCACTGTTTACGCCTGAATAAGCTTCCTCTTTACTTAGTTCAACTACTTCTGCCGATTCTCCTCTGGGGCCCCATCCATTTAAATCTGTCTCAAAATCATCCGTTATTAAATTTCCATAGGCCAAGGTATTCATTGCCGAGATGTAAGAGCATGTACTAGATACAATCAAAGCACAGGCTATTACAATTGATGCTAGTTTTTTACTTTTCATACATACACCTCCAAATTAATTTATATGCTATACTACCCATTACTGCAATCTTACAGATACTTGGTATGGTTGGGATTTATCTATAAGCGCAATGTTATTATACCATATATTTACAATTTTTGATAGCTTTTGTTTAATAACTAAATTATTTATAAAAAAAGGCCCGTAA
>DALYNO010000113.1:0-9410 GCA_031975295.1 Anaerocolumna sp.
GAAAATCATAACAATAAAGGAATTACTTTTTATTTTTAAATTCTGTAATATAATAGCAAGAGGATAAGCCAAAACTAAGCAAATTAAAGTACTAATAATGGACAACTTTAAAGAAAGCCACAAGGCTCGGCGGTTAATTTCACTGGTAATCAGACCGATATTAGAAAAAGTAAATCCGCCATCTTTAGAGGTAAGCCCATACACTATAATAATAAATAGTGGGACAATAATAAAGATAATCATCCATAGAAGGTAAGGATAGGAAAACCATTTCTTAATATTCATCCAATATCACCGCCTCTTCATCCTCAGATTCTGGCTTGTTCATAATCTGAATATCAAAAGGATTAACTTTAATACCTACATGAGTTCCAACGGGTACTAAATCTGTACTATGTACCAGCCATTCATGTCCATTTGCTACTACATCCATTTCATAATGAACACCTTTGAAAATAAGGGAAGTAACTTGGCCGGTAATAATACCCTCAGAAGGGTCAACAAGATCAATGTCTTCTGGACGAATTACAACGTCAACCGGTTTATTTTTACCAAAACCTATATCTACACATGGGAATTTAGCACCTAGTATACTAACTAATTTATCTTCCAACATTACCGCAGGTATAATATTACTTTCACCTATAAAGTCTGCGACAAAGGCATTTTTAGGTTCATTGTATATTATTTCCGGAGAACCTACTTGCTGAATATATCCTTGATTCATAACTACAATGGTATCAGACATGGTAAGAGCTTCTTCTTGATCATGAGTAACATAAATAAAGGTAATACCAAGTTCATTTTTTAGTCTGATAAGTTCATACTGCATATCCTGCCTTAGTTTTAAATCAAGAGCACCTAAGGGTTCGTCCAATAAAAGAACTTTAGGTTCATTTACAATTGCTCTTGCTATGGCAATTCTTTGCTGCTGACCGCCACTTAAGGAGTCAGGTGTTCTATGTTCAAAGCCTTCAAGATTAACTAATTTAAGCGCATATTTTATTTTATCCTTTATATACTCCCTGCTTTTTTTCTTAATTTTCAAACCAAAGGCAATATTCTCTTCAATGGTCATATGGGTAAATAAAGCATATTTTTGAAAAACAGTGTTAAGCTGTCTTTCATTTGGAGGCAATTTAGTCAGATCTTTTCCGTCAAAAATAACCTTACCGGAATCTGGATTTTCAAATCCACCAATAATACGAAGGGTTGTAGTTTTACCACAACCGGAAGGACCAAGTAATGTTAAAAATTCATTTTCTCTTATATATAGGTTTAACGAGTCAAGGACTGTATTACTACCGTATGTTTTTGTTATGTCTATTAAATCAATCAGCTTATTACCAGCCATATTTCATTTATCCTCCTAAGTAATTATTATCTTAAAAACTGGGTGGGGTAGAGATCCATAATAGGGAAGCCCCGTGCTTTTCCGAAGCCGTAATAAAATGTTTTTTCCCTGCCTTAAAGTAAAAAGATTCCCCCTTTTTAGCCTTAAAGGTTTTATTTCCTATATGCAGTGTTATGCTGCCATTCAGTATATATCCGAATTCCTCACCCTCATGGGGATTATCAGGATAAGTACTACCGCCTGGTTCTAAGTCAATGAGGATTGGTTCTAACATGTTTTTCTGGGCATTTGGTATAATCCATTTTATTTGATTCTTTAATTCGTGATCATATTTCTCAAAATAATCTGTTTTTTTAAAAACTACCTGTTCAGAAGACGGCTCTGAAAAAAATTCCTCTAAAGTAGTTCCAAGACATTGTAATATATCTACTAATGTAGCGATGGAAGGGGAGGTTAAATCTCTTTCCAATTGCGAAATAAATCCTTTCGAAAGTTCGGCACGATCTGCTAATTCTTCCTGTGTTAAGCTCTTTTGTATACGGAGTTCTTTGATCTTTTCACCAATATTCAACTTACGGCCTCCTTAATAGATATAAACTAAAAGTTTAGTCTTTGTAAACAACATATCTTATTATACACGAAATCATTTTACTGTCAATAAAAAATACGTGATTGCCAAATAAACATGAATAAATATGTATTATGGACAAGGATCATTAAGAAAGGAAGAAAGAGAAAAAAGAAAATGACTGTTGATTAACCCATTTTAATCAACAGTCATAGCATTTTCATTATTGTATCATTATACAAACACTTATTTTAAATTATCGAGAGGAGACAAAAAGAAATGAAATTCGTCTGGATATTTCTTTTCCAAATACAATCGCTAGTACAGTAGTTGTAATATCTTTCGCTAGCATAAGCGGTACAGAAGGTAATAGCCAAGTGCTGGTCACTATATAATACATAGATAAGCCCATAACATGGCAGATTAATAACCCACAAATACTAAAGGAGACACCTTTTATAAAAGATTTTCCTTTCCCCAGGCCCGTTAAAATAACCATAGGTATAAAGCCAAAGATATAACCACCGGTAGGTCCAACCAATACACTAAGTCCACCGTTAAGGTTTGAAAATACAGGAACACCAACAGCCCCCATAAGTATATAGAGGAGTACGGATATCCCACCTAACTTTGGTCCTAGCATAATACCGATTAGTACGATACCAAAAGTTTGTAAGGTTACGGGAACACCGCCTGGCAGCATAAAGGCGATTTGTGAGCAAATAGATAGGATTGCAGTGAACATTGCTACTAATACCATGTTTTGAACACTAAGTAATTTTTTTTCTCTCATAAAACTCCAATCTGTATGTAGCATGTTTCCATGCTGATTTTGATAAGTTATTTTCATCTACTTATATATACACGTTTGTTTGCTATATCTTACAACCAAATTATATAAAATAGAGTTTGTCTATGGATTATAGTGTTTTATTACACCATCCATTGTACTAGTCATAGCTGTAAATAACAGATCTACTAAAGTAATTGCAGTCATTGCTTCTACAACCACAACAGCTCTTGGTACAATAACTGGATCATGTCTTCCGTGGATATGAATGGAAATATTTTCACCTGCTTTATTGATTGTGGATTGGGTAGTTGAAACGGATGGAGTAGGTTTAATGCTGGCTCTAAATATGATTTCCGTACCATCACTGATACCACCTAAAATACCGCCTGCGTGATTGGTTTCTTTTTCTACGTTTCCCTCAGAATTATATCTAAAGTTATCATTATTAACAGAACCAGTCAGTGTGGAGGCCATAAAACCGGAACCAAATTCAATACCTTTTACAGCACCTATGGAAAGAATGGCTTTACCTAAAGTAGAGTCTAATTTATCAAAAACAGGTTCACCAATACCTGCAGGCATGCCAGATACAATACACTCAACTATACCACCCAAAGAATCTTGTTTTTTCATTACATCTTCAAGCAGTTGTCCAGCAGCATTAGCTGCCTCTAAATCAGGCATGGCAAGGGGTTTTAATTTTATATTATCTTTATTACATTTTTTATAATCAATGGTTACAGCTCCAATACTTTTTGTGTATGCACAAACTGATATATTAAGTTGTTCCAGTATAGCCATAGCAACAGCACCTGCTGCAACTCGCCCTATGGTTTCCCGGCCAGAAGAACGACCGCCACCTCTATAATCTCTAAAACCAAACTTTTTATCAAAAGTATAGTCTGCATGCCCAGGGCGGTAATAATTAGCAATATCATTATAATCTGAGGAATTTTGATTAGCATTTAGTACAATCATAGAGATTGGAGTACCTGTTGTTTTTCCTTCAAAAACTCCAGAGAGAATCTTGACAAGATCGCCTTCTTTTCTCTGGGTTGTAAATTTGGATTGTCCGGGTTTTCTCCTGTTAAGGTAAGTCTGGATAACTTCTTCTTTTATTGGTAAGCCGGCAGGACAGCCGTCAACTACCACTCCTATTCCTTCTCCATGGGATTCGCCCCAAGTAGTTACTTTAAATAAAGTTCCAATGGTTGAACCTGACATTTTAAAACCTCATTTCTCTTGTAATTTTAATATATACATTTCCTGCTTCGTACAGCTTTTGATTGGATTACCAACAATAGGCAGGAAAGGGGTAATATAAATCCAATACTTCGTGACCCTACGTTAAATCATAGTATATAAGAAAAGATTCAGGTTATCAATATGTTTTACGGACATTTTAAAAAATAGATTCATATATTGTAAGTATTGATAAATGAATAATATAAAAATATGATAGTGATGAGTATTATCCATGCCATCAATGTACTTTGGATTTAAAATACAAGGAGGTTACTATGCCAAATTATTATAATCAGAACAGAGGGAACGAGCATTACTGGATTAAATCTCAACAAGGTGACTTTTCATATGCAGCAACTGACCCTAACAGGGACAGGATTCAAAAGTCATCAAAGGATTTAATTATTGATGATAATTCTGTTTATGAAATAGACCAAGACTGTTATGAAAAAGTTAGATTAAGCCGTATGAATCAGAAACAGGAATGGAATAGAAAATAGAGGATATAAAGAAAAAAGCTGCTAAAAGCAGCTTTTTTCTTTAAAGTCTGATGTAGTTTGAGGGAAATAAGTAGGTTATTTTAGAAACCGAAACCGTTACCGCCACATAAGCAAAGGATTAATATAATCCAAATGATGGAACCGCAACCGTTATTGCAACCGTCATTGCAACCATTGTTGCATCCGCAATTGCCACCAAAGCCGCCTCCTAAAAAGCCACCATTGCCACCGTTACAGCAGCAGAGTAAAAGAAGTATAATTATCCAACTACTACTACCATTATTTCCGCATCCGCATCCGCCGCCGCAGTTTGTTGCTGCTAAATCACTCATGTAAGAGCCTCCTATTTGTTATTACAATGTATCATATGTTTTGATGCTTGCCCTATTTCCTATTATTTGGTAAAAACACATAGTCTTTTTTTCGCAATATACGACATTTTGTGTATATTTCCCTGAATGTTTGTCCTAGAACAACAGGAAGTGGTGTTGTACAAACTGTAATATAATGGTATAATTTAAAAAAAGTTAGTTAAATGCTAATTTTTTGTATAACGGAATCGAATCTGTTTTGTTGTTATAAATTAACAAGGGTACATCCCGATTAAACTGACTACTATTCCAAAGCGAAAGATTTAGAGTGACTATTTCTGTTAATGATATGAATAGTGAAAAATTTTGATGATAACAATATTAATCGTATAGAAGTGAGGGTTTTTAAATGAGGATATTAAAAGAAAATACCGTTGCAATTCTGGTGGATATACAAGAAAAGCTGTTGCCAGCTATGCACAATAAAGAAGAATTACTGGAGAATACTGCCAAGCTTTTAAAAGGATTGAATATACTTAAAATACCTGTGATAATAAGCCGCCAATACACAAAAGGTTTAGGGGATACAGTGAGGGAATTAAGAGAATTACGCAGTGAGGAATCTCAGGATTTTGATAAGATCACCTTTAGCTGTTATGGGGACATAAATATGAAGAACTATTTAGATTCTCTTAATATTAGTAATATAATTCTATTTGGTATTGAGGCTCATATTTGTTTGCAGCAGACCGCTATAGATTGTATGGCAGCAGGATATCAGGCCATAGCAGTTATAGACTGTATTAGTTCTAGAAAAGAATCAGACAAAAAGATTGCAATCCACCGCTATGAGAAAGAAGGAGTCTTACTTGCTACTTATGAGTCAATTTTATTTGAATTAATGGCGCAAGCGGGAACAGATACCTTTAAAGAAATATCTAAGATAATAAAATAATAAAAGGGATTACAGACCAAACATAAACGGAACCCTTTATGAATTAGTTGGCATACCTTTTTAGTTTTATAAATATAGTTAAAGGTATGAATTTTGTCCTTTTGTAAGCAATGCTATCAAAGAGAATTTATTGTTATATTAATTATTGTAACTATTATTATTATTTATAAACATATTAAATAATTATAAATTAACAGAAAATAAAATGATAGTATTGAAATTGAAAAAGAATTCGTATATAATTACAATTAGAAATTGGTAAAGGAGGAAAAATGTATGTATAATATTTTAATAGGCGGAGCAGCTGGTCAGGGCATCGAAACTACAGTTGCTATTCTGGAAAAACTTTTGAAAAGATCTGGTTATTATGTATTTACTGTCAGGGATTTTATGTCCAGAGTCCGCGGTGGCCACAACTTTTCTATGATTCGTTTCGGAAATGAAATTATTACATCTCATAGTGATAGATTGGACGGTATTATTGCATTAAATGATGAGACCGTTACTATACATAAGGATAAATTAACAGAGAAAGGTTTTATATTATGTGATAGTAGTCTTGTAACAACAGAAGACAGGGCTATAAAACTGGATATGAATCAGAGTGCAAAAGATTTGGGTAATGTAAGGGTGTCAGGCAGTATAGCAGCTGGAGCAATACTTAAATTATTTGGTGAACCATTTACATATGTGGAAGAAGTTATGAAAGGTCACATAAGAGAAGTATTTTTAGAGGTTAATCTAAAAGCCATTCAATTAGGATATGACAGTGTTACCCCTAGATTTGAACATTTAGAGGGTAATTTTAGAGAGTGGATGTTAATATCTGGAAGTAAAGCTGTTGGGCTTGGAGCCATAGCAGCAGGTGTTAAATTTTATTCAGCTTATCCTATGTCGCCATCCACTGCAGTAATGGAATATTTAGCATCCAAAAGTAATCAGGCTGGCTTTGTTGTTGAACAGGCTGAGGATGAAATTGCTGCAATTAACATGGCTTTGGGTGCTTCCTATGCAGGTGCCAGAGCTATGACAGGTAGCAGTGGCGGAGGATTTTGTCTTAAAGTTGAGGCCCTTGGATTCTCAGGTATTGCTGAAATACCTCTGGTTGCAATTGATGTACAAAGGCCAGGACCTGCAACAGGTCTTCCAACCAGAACAGAACAAAGCGACTTAAAATTTGTAATTGCTGCTGCACAAGGAGAATTTCCAAGAATGGTAATTGCCTTACGCGATCAAGAAGACTCATTTTATCAGACAATTAGAGCATTTCACTTAGCAGAAAAGTATCAAATACCAGTTATATTACTCAGTGATCAATATATTGGTGATTCCACTGCCACAGTGAAACCTTATGATATTAGTAATATAGAAGTAGCAAGTCCTCTACATGATATGGAATTAGAAGAGGAATACAAGCGATACCTGATTACGGAAGATGGTATTTCACCAAGGCTTATACCAGGTAAATCTCGTAATTTTGTGGCAGCTGATAGTGATGAACATGATGAATATGGCAGAATAACAGAATCAGCCTCAGTACGTATTGCAATGATGGATAAACGTATGAGAAAACTCGATAAATTAAAAGAGGAATTAATAGAACCTGAATTTGTAGGAAAAGAAGATTGTGACACCTTGTTAGTAGGCTGGGGTTCCACTTACGGTCCAATCAAGGAAGCAGTGAAACTACTTTCAGGTAATAATGAACATACATATGGAGCACTTCTATTTGGCGACGTATTCCCATTGCCGGATAAAGAACTTAAAAAGCACTATGAAGCTGGTAAGAAGATTATCAACATTGAACAAAATGCTACGGGTCAATTGGCAGAACTCATACGTGAAAAAACCGGTATCTGCTGTGACTTTAGTATTCTTAAATATGACGGCAGACAAATATCTGGTGAAGAAATCGTCAAAGGAGTTTTGGAAGGAGGCGTGAAATAATGAGTACTTTTAAGACTTTTGAAACAGCCTGGTGCCCAGGCTGTGGTAATTTCAGCATTTTAAAATGCATTGTAACTGCATTAGAAGAACTAAATAAAGACCCCTATGAAGTATTAATGGTAGCAGGAATTGGTCAGGCAGCAAAAACACCACAATACATAAGTGCAAATAGTTTTTGTGGTCTTCACGGAAGAGCCTTACCAGCAGCAGCTGCTGCTAAAATAGCAAATAAAGAACTAACTGTTATAGTGGATTCTGGTGACGGGGATTCCTATGGAGAAGGTGGCAATCACTTTATACATAATATCAGAAGAAATGTTAATATAACACATCTTGTACATGATAATCAGATATATGGTTTAACAAAAGGTCAGGCATCTCCAACCACTGGCGAAGGTCAGGTTACAGAGGTACAAACCACTGGTAATATTAATACACCGCTAAATCCTATAATGATGGCATTAGCAGCAGGAGCCGGGTTTGTTGCAAGAGCCTTTAGTGGAGATCCAGTCCAACTGACAGAAATCATCAAAGAAGCTATACAATATCCTGGTTATGCATTTGTAGATATCTTACAGCCTTGTGTTAGTTTTAACAAAATTAACACCTTTGCTTATTATAAGAGCAAGGTATATCATCTACCAGAAGATTATGATAACACGAATAAAGGAAAAGCCTTTGAACTTGAATTGAATCTTTTTGAAAAGATTCCTACAGGAATCATATACAAAGAATCGAAACCTAATTTTCATGATAAACATGTACAATTAAGATCTGGAGAAGCTTTGATAGACAAAAAAGAGGATAGAAAAGTTTTAGAAAAATTAATACAGGAGTTTGTATAAATTTAATGGATAGCTTCATACTTAATAAGTGTAGTAAATTATGGAATTTTTAAAGAAACTATGTATCGAGCTGTAATCAAACAAATCATACAGCCGAACACAAATTGAAATTAGGTAATGAGTAAACTAAATTATAAATGATATGCAATTCTTACAATTTCAAAGCTGGTAATTATGAGCAGAGAAGTTGTATGAATTGCATGTGTTTGTAAATGTTATTTAGTTTATTTATTACTTAAAAATATGATAATTATTAGGAGGCAATTATGGCAGTTAAAAATGCAATGACAAGTGATTTTTTACATTCTGCTTATGGCGGAGAAAGCATGGCACACATGAGATACTTAACTTGGGGTACCATGGCTGACAAAGAGGGATTTCCTAACATAGCCAAATTATTTGAAGGGATTGCTTATGCAGAAAGAGTACATGCTAACAATCATTTCAAAGAAATTGCAGGAGAAACATCAGATGCAACCGTAGTAGCAGGTGCAGTATTTGGCACAGGCAAAACAGTTGATAATCTGCAAGGCGCTATTAATGGCGAACTTCATGAAGTTGAGCAAATGTATCCTGTATATCTTAATGCAGCTGAATTCCAAGATGAAAAAGGAGCAAAACGTTCTTTCCACTTCGCATTAGAAGCAGAAAAAATACATGCTGACCTATTCAAACAAGCACAGGATGCTGCAAAAGAAGGAAAAGACCTTGAAATGAATGCAGTCTACGTTTGTCCAATTTGCGGACATACCATATTGGACGAAGCACCGGACAACTGTCCTGTATGTGGCGCTAAAAAAGAATTATATAAAAAATTTGACTAAAAAATAAATAATACTAATACAAACCCATAAAAACTTATATAAATAAATTAATTATATAAAAAAGTTGA
>DALYNO010000114.1:0-9375 GCA_031975295.1 Anaerocolumna sp.
TCCGCTTAGTTCTAACAAATCGGGAGAAATTGATAAAAAGACGACGGAAGCATTATTAAATCTATGGGATAAATCTTTCGCTTCCATATCACCTAATAGTTTAAGTGTTAGTAATTTTAAAGATTATTACACCCATTTAATAGGAGATCTGGCAACTCGCGGTAATGAGTTAAAGACAATTAGCGAGAACCAGGCTACAATGGTTGGAAATATTGACGATCAAAGACAGCAGACAGCAGGTGTATCCTCTGATGAAGAGCTTACAAATCTAATTAAATTTCAGCATGCCTATAATGCATCCTCAAGGTTTATAAATGTTATTGATCAAATGTTAGAGCATATTATAACTAGATTATAAGCAAAAAATTGATAAAACAAAAGAACGAGGTGATAAAATGCCATCCACATTTTTTGGGTTAAACATCGGAACTTCCGGTTTATATACATATCAAGCGGCATTAAATACGACGGCACATAATGTTTCGAATACTGATACCAAAGGATATACTAGACAGATAGTAAATCAACAAGCAGGTGTTGCAATCAGAATGAATAGTTCCTATGGTATGGCAGGTACGGGTGTAGTAGCTACGGGTATCACCCAGGCCAGAGATGCGTATTATGATGCGAAATATAGAAACAATAACAGTATTTACGGTGCTTATGGTGCCAAGAATTATTACATGACTGAAATAGAAAACTATTTCAATGAAGTTACAGTGGAAGGCTATACTACCACTTCCAATAAGTTTTTTGACAGCCTTCAGTCCCTATCCACTAATCCAGCTAGCTTAACAAATAGAACAGCGGTAGTAAACTATGCCAAGACCTTAACTGAATATTTTAACAGCTTATCTAATAGCTTAACAAATATTCAAAAAGAAAGTAATTTTGAAGTAAAAAATCAAGTGGATAAAATTAATTCCCTTGCACAACAAATTGCGGCAGTGACCAAGCAAATCAATACCTTAGAAGCAAGAGGAACAACAGCCAATGATTTAAGAGATCAAAGAGAACTGCTTATAGATAGTTTATCTGAAATAGGAGGCGTAAGTGTTACAGAACATGTAGTAGGAATGGATGTTGGTGTAACAAGCTATGTGGTTAAATTTGAAGGTCAAAACCTTGTAAATACAGACCAATATAATACTTTACAGGTTGTACCAAGAACAACAAAAGAAAATCTAAATGATGCTGAAGGTTTATATGATATTAAATGGAGCAATGGAAATGACTTTGGGTTCCAGAGTGCAGTATCAAATGGGTATCTTCAGTCATTGCTGCAAGTTAGAGATGGTAATAACGGTGAAATCCTTTCAGGTAAAATAAATCAGGTAGGAACTGATACAGACACTACTTCTGATACTTACGGAAATCGAGTGATTACTTTAAGCGGCGTGAATCTTCCAATTGAAAAGTTAAATATATCAACTGAAGGAAGTATTAAATTTGGCAATAAGACTTATCATTATAAGAAAATGGATATAGATACAACAAAAAATCCTTATGAAATCAAGCTTACGCTGGATACAACAGATTCGGTAGGAGCAGTTGGCGATAGTACTACAATAGGCGATAGTGTTCCATATAAAGGCATACCCTACTATATGAGTCAGCTAAATGAACTTGTGAGAGTGTTTGCAAAAGAATACAATAATGTTCATAAAACAGGTTACGATTTAAATGGGGATAAAGGAACAGATTTCTTCAATGGTTCCGTGCCAGCTACTGGTGCCAACTACGATTTAGATAATGTAAGCTATTATTATTTAACTGCCTCCAACTTTACTGTGTCAGAAGAATTTTTTAAAGATCCTTCTAAACTGGCACTATCAAGTGACAAAGACCTTGGGGTAGAAAACAAAGATATATTAGATAAGTTAATGAAACTAAAAAGTGATTCAACTATGTTTAAGCAGGGAACACCCGCTTCCTTCTTTCAGACCATGGTAGCGGAAATTGGTATTGACTCCAAAAAGGCATCCAACTCAGTTGAAAGCCAAACGGATATATTAAAGATGATAACCAACCAAAGACTGTCAGTTTCCGGTGTCGATATGGATGAAGAAGCAATGAATCTTGTACTTTACCAAAATGCGTATAATCTTTCGGCTAAGGTTATATCTATTATGAATGAAGTCTACGATAAGTTAATCAATGGAACAGGTGTGTAGGAAAATAAGTTTGAAATACTGACGCAAGTCGTGCTTAGATTGAAAGGTTTTATTTACAAATAACTTATATAACCCATATTTATACTGTAAAGGAATAAACATATGTGGGTTCAATCACCTGGCATTTATAAGTGATTGCGAAACAATCATGTTAATTGAATGCATCATACAATTGATACAAATTTATGGTTTCCGGCATCTGACCGGCGAGATTCACCCATAAAGCAGAATCGTTTGTGTGATAAATAAATTAAGTCTATGAGCAAATTCCAGTTAGGATTAGAGCGTAAAAGAAGCTTGTTTAAGGCTGAATAATGAATATAAGTGTATTAATGCCCTCATATTCATTAGTAAATTTTTATCTGGGCTTTTAATACTCTAGTCCTATTAGCATATAGTAAGAAAGGATACAAGCATGAGAGTAACCAATAGTATGATGACAAATAATATGATGTCAAACATCAATAAAAATAAGAATAATTTGTCTTTGTTAGATGAACAATACTCTACAGGAAAGAAAATACAGCGTCCTTCTCAGGATCCTATCATTGCTGTGAGAGCTTTAAAATTACGAACAAATTTATCAGAACTAAATCAATATTATGAGAAAAATATTCCTGATGCTAAATCCTGGATGGATGTTACAGAGAGTGCCTTAACGAATATTAATACTATACTAACCAGTATTAATTCTAAGTGTATACAAGGAGCAAATGATTCTCTTACTGCATCTGACCGTACAAGTATAGTGGAAGCACTAAAACAATATAAAGAGCAGATACATCAAGAAGGTAATTCCAACTATGCGGGCAGGTATGTATTTACTGGATATAAAACCAATTCTAGTCTAAGTTTTAAAGAGACTACTAAGAATTTATCTTATACTATAAATGAGAATTTCTCTGGGAAGGATATAGCAGCATTTTCAACTGTTACAGGAACCTATGATATAAATGACACAGCCACAGGGGCTTCCCCGGTATTAAAGAATGGTCATAAAATCAGATTATCTTACAATAATTTAGATAGTCTGTCAGCAGTTGCACCTGCGACACCAGAAATTAAATATACAACAGTGGATTCCACTACCGTTCCTCCTACAACAATCACTACTACAGTGCCTGATGCAGCAGCTACGCCTCCCACAACACTAACACAAAAGTCATCATCTGATGCTGATGCCTTTACACCAGGGCCTGACGAAATATATTTCATTAAAGAAACTGGTGAATTAGTAATTGGTGAAAATATTTATAAGAATATGAAAACTGCAACAGATATTTCTGTATCCTATGTAAAAAAAGAGTTCCAAGAGGGAGAGTTAAGACCGGAGCATTATTTTAACTGTGAAGTTGATGATGGTACTGCCAAAACTACTTACACCCAATCAGATCAACAAATTCAATATGAAATTAACTTCAATCAAAAGCTAACAGTAAATACGCAGGGAAAAGATGCTATTACCCATAGTATTGGAAGAGACATAGAAGAAATTATGCTAGCAGTGAAAGAGGTGGAAGCAGTTGAAGCAAAGATTGCAGAAGCAAAGAAAAAATTAGAAGATCCCACTATAACCAGTGGTGAAATAGAGAATTTAAACAAGCTCATAGGGCATTTTGAAACAGAATTAGCCTTAAAGAATGATATTATGCAAGATAAATTTGAAAAAGGAATATCAGGAAGTACAAAGGCTCAGGAAAATTTGAATGTTGCAGTAGCAGATATAGGAAGTCGTTACGTTAGACTTGAGTTAACAGAAAGCCGCCTCTCCAGTCAACAAGTGGATTTTGAGGATTTAATGTCTAATAACGAAGATGCGGATATTGCAGAAACTTACATTAAACTAACCTCTGCAGAAACTATATATACGGCATCTTTAAATGCGGCATCTAGGGTGGTTAGGAATAATTTGCTGGATTTTCTGTAGGACAGGTATAGGGAAAATAAACTCAATAAAGAAATCATGCGCTCCAGGTTATATACCTGGAGCGAAAAACTAAATAAATATAGTAGCGGGATTAAGTATTTTAAGATGCTAAAAGAGGAAGGTATGGTGTAAATATGTTAGTAAAGACAAAACATTTTGGAGAAATTGTATTAGATGATAATAAAATAATAAACTTTCCAAATGGTATAATGGGATTTGAAGATTATAAAAGGTATACACTTTTGTACGATATTGCTGATGATAAAGACAAATTCAGTATATCTTGGCTGCAAAGTCTGGATGAGCCCAATTTTGCATTACCGGTGGTAAATCCTTATCATATAAAACCAGATTATAATCCTATCGTTGAAGATGAAATGTTAAAATTAATTGGAGATACTAATGAAGAGAACCTAGTAATACTATTGTCCTTGACAGTGCCTGCTGATATTACAAAAATGTCAGCCAATTTAAAAGCACCTTTTATCATTAATTCAGATTCCCAAAAAGGTATTCAGCTTATTGTAGAGAATCAAGATTATGAAATCAAATATAATATATATGAATATACTCAAATGTTGAAAAATGAAAAGGGGGATACCTTATGCTAGCCCTTACAAGAAAGTCAAATGAGTCTATCATGATAGGAAATGATGTGGAAATTTCCATATTAGAAATTAAAGGGGATCAGGTGAAAATAGGGATTAGTGCCCCTAAGTCTGTGCCTATTTATCGAAAAGAGATTTATGTTCAAATTCAAGAGGCAAATAAAGAAGCGATGGATAGTGAAATTAGCGCAGATAAGATTAGAAAGTTATTTACGTAATGATTTGATTTAATATTAATAGATACGCAAACAATTATCATCTCGATTTCTATTTGAATTCAATCTATTTTGTCAAGTGTGTTAATGATTTACTAAAAAATGTCGATATAATATTTAACGTAAAGGAATTCTTACACATGGAGGTGGACAAGTTGAAGATTACAGCAAATAGAAATTATATGGAGAGTAAATCTACAATCAAGGAACAGGAATTAAATCAGACAGCTAATATGCTATTAACCACAGGGGCTAAGGAGAGCAATGGTGTAGCAACTAGTAAAAAATTAGATTCTCAGGGTGAAGGTGCGTCTAAAAGAGATGCACAGGCTGAAAATAAACGTCTAATAAGTCTAATCGATGATACAAATAATAAATTAAAGGGTATTCGAAGAAGATGTGAGTACTCTTACAATGAAGAGGTTAACCGAATTGCAATTAAGGTTGTAGATGCGGATACTGAGAAAGTGATTAAAGAAATACCACCTGAAGAAGCATTAGAAACTATACAGAAATTGTGGGAAGTTGCAGGGATACTAGTGGACGAAAAGAGATAGTGCTATAGGTATTTAATAGTAGTTCCCGATCTTTTTGTTACGAAGGAGGAATTATATGGCAATAAGAATGACAGGAATGGCGTCTGGTTTGGATACTGAAACAATGATCAAGGAGCTCGTTAATGCTCAAAGATTAAAAAATAAAAAGGTATCTGATAAACTAACTATTTCAGATTGGAAAGAAGATAAATGGAAAGAGTTAAATACTAAATTATATAAGTTGTATACTGATAGTGTAAGTAAATTAAGGCTACAGGGAAATTATACACCAAAGAAGGTAAGTACAACTGATGCAAATTCTGTAACTGTTACGGCAGGAGGCAATGCTACAATAGGAGCTAATACCCTTTCAGTAGACGAGTTGGCAAGTTCTCAGTATGTAACTAGTGGAATTATATATACGAATGGAACAACAAAGGCAAAAAGTACAACTAAGTTAAGTGAATTAGAAAACGGTGCAGGTACAATTTCCATTGAGTTTAATGGAAAGGACAGTGGGCTTACTTCGAATAGTACAATAGCTGATGTTGTTCAAGCTGCCAAAGATGCAGGGTTAAATGCAAGCTTTGATGAGAAACAAGGTAGATTTTTCATTTGTTCCAAAGAAAGCGGAAGTGCAAATGCATTTCAGATCGATGGAAATAATTTGAGTAAACTGGGGCTTAATACAATAACTACGGACAACAAGGTATTAGACGATAATGGAAATGAATTGACTACGCCAAATACTATGGCATCTTCTATTGTATTTGCTAATGATAGTCAAATTACGTTAAACGGAGCTAAACTTACTGGAAGCACCAATACAATAACTGCCAATGGACTTACTATTAATCTAAAAGGTAAAACTAGTGGTACTCCAATATCAGTTGATGTATCCAATGACACGGATGCCACCTATAAAATGGTTAAAGACTTTATTAAATCCTACAATGATATATTAAAGGAAATGAATACGTTATATTATGCTAACGCAGCCAAAGATTTTGCACCTCTTAGTGATGATGAAAAAGCAGAAATGACTGATGATCAGATTGAAAAGTGGGAAACTAAGATTAAGGATTCTGTTTTGAGACGAGATTCCACACTTGGATCTGTTATAGAATCTATGAAATTATCAATGCTAAGTAATGTAAAATTGGATGGAAAATCCTATTCCTTATCTTCCTTTGGCATTATGACATCATCAGATTATACTGAAAAAGGATTATTACATATTTACGGAGATGCTGATGATTCTGTATATGCAGACAATACGGATAAACTTAAAAAAGCTCTTACGGAGGATCCATCAGCAACTATTACAGTATTATCTGGAATTTTTACAAACCTATATGATTCAATGTCTACTAAGATGAAGTCAATTCCTAATGTAAGAAGTGCATATACATTCTTCAATGATAAGTTAATGGATAAAGAACAAACAGAGTACAAAAAACGTATTTCTGTTCTTGAAAGTAAACTAAGTGATATGGAAAACAAATATTATAAACAGTTTGCTGCTATGGAAAAGGCATTGTCAAAATTACAGTCTCAGAGTAATTCTTTAGTTGGGATGCTTGGAAATTCAAATTAATAAAGCATAAAATATAAAACTACATAGCAAGAATATTTTATTAATATTTTACCATGTAGTTTTATGTCACAATAAGTCAAAACGGGTAGGAGGTAATAATATGGCAATAAATGCAGCGTTAGCTTATCAAAATAATAAAGTAAATACAGCAACACCAGGTGAACTTACGCTTATGTTATACGAGGGAGCTATTAAATTCTGTAATATAGCTATAAATGGAATTAATGAAAACAATATAACGAAAGCGAATCAAAATCTGCTAAAAGCTGAACGAATAATAACTCACTTGCGCTCAACATTAGATTTTAAGTATTCTGTATCAAAGGATTTTGATCATATATATTCTTATGTATATGATGGATTAGTGCAAGCCAATATAAAAAAGGATGTAGAAAAGATAGAAGAAATAGTAGGAGTTATTCGTGAGATGAGGGACACCTGGAAAGAGGTGATACGGATAACGAAATAGGCTGTAAAAGTTATAAGATTGGAGAGAGGGAAACAAGTGGAAGATAAAATATATATTAACATACTAATTGATACATTAGATAAAAAAAACAAACTATTGGATAGTTTACTTGAACATACGCAATTACAGGAAAAATATATTGCACAATCCCCTCTTAATTTTGAAAAATTTGAAAGTAGTATAGATGAGAAAAGCGTTTTCATAGAGAAATTAAACCAAATTGATACTGGATTTGAACAGATATATAATAGGATAAATGATGAATTAAAACACAAAAAGTATGAGTACAAAGATGAAATAATGCAGTTACAGAGCTTGGTGAAAGAAATTACTGAAAAAAGCACGAAGCTTCAAACACTTGAGCTAAGAAATAAAGTAAAGATAGAATTGTATTTATATAATAGTAAAAAGCAAATCAGAGAATATAACGTGAATAGCAAAACAGCAAGTAATTACTACAAAAGTATGAGTAATCAAGTTGAGGGCCAAGCATATTTTTTTGATAAAAAAAAATAAAATTTTTCAAATAATACTATAAAGTTATATTATTTTTATCCGATATATAATGTATGTAAACAAATATCTTTATACAATGTCTTGTAGCGTACGAACAAGGCATTTGTAAAAATATTGATTACAAATATACACTTAATAAATAGTGGCATGGATGCTGCTTTAAATTCAAGGAGGAAACACTTATGATAGTTCAACATAATATGGCGTCTGCTAATACAAACAGACAATTAGGCATTACTACAGGAAGTCTTGCAAAATCCACTGAAAAATTATCTTCAGGTTACAGAATTAACCGTGCAGGTGATGATGCAGCTGGTCTTTCCATTTCCGAAAAGATGAGAGGACAAATCAGAGGTCTTGAACAAGCTTCTACAAATGCTCAAGATGGTATTTCTTTAATTCAGACAGCTGAAGGTGCTTTAGCAGAAACTCACTCAATTCTTCAAAGAATGAGAGAATTAACAGTTCAAGCATCAAATGATACTAACGTTACAGCTGACCGTCAAGCGATTGCGAAAGAAGTTAGAGCTTTAACATGTGAAGTAAACAGAATTGCTAACCAGACAGAATTCAATACTATGAAACTTCTTAGTGGTAAATTAACTGGTAAGAAACTTCAAGTTGGTGCAAATAATGGACAGACAATTAAGTTATCTATCGAATCCATGAAAGCAGATTCTTTAAAAATTACTTCAACAATTGCTAAAACTATATCTAAATCTAGTTCAAAAGCGACTGATATATCTAAGTTAATTTCTACAGTAAATAAAGCGATTGCAACTGTATCTACTCAACGTTCTAAACTAGGTGCATTACAAAACAGATTAGAGCACACAATTGCTAATGCTGATAATACTGCTGAAAACTTACAAGCTGCAGAATCTCGTATTCGTGACGTTGATATGGCTAAAGAAATGGTTCAATACTCTAAGAGTAACATTTTACAACAAGCTGCTCAGTCTATGCTTGCACAGGCTAATCAGTCAACTCAAGGAGTATTATCCTTATTACAATAATCTATATACATATAAAAGGTTAGCCTTGAGCTAACCTTTTATATTATATTTTAGTTATTATGTTATATTAATATATACTGATAATACTATTTGTATATTTATGTATGCAAACTCAACTTTATAAATAAATTAATTAACATTACGATTGTCTTGATATATTAGTATAATATTTAGGAGGAAAAATGAAAGAAATTCAAAAAATTATTGAAGAACTTGAAGTAATTATTAATAAATTACAACAGCAGCAATTAAAAAATGCTTATGGTGATTTAAATAATACTATAAGTAAGTTGATGGTTGTAATAAGCAAAATAAAG
>DALYNO010000115.1:0-9349 GCA_031975295.1 Anaerocolumna sp.
TGCTAAAGCGTAAATTATCACATTATGGATTTCAGCTAGACAAGAAAATAAATACAGAAGGCGCCTACATTAACCGAACCATTAGAACCTCTCAGCTTTACACTGGAAATGATTCCATAGCACTGATTGGAGAGGCTGCTGGTGCTATTAGCCCCAGTTCTGCGGAAGGAATTAGTTATGCACTTAAGAGCTCTCTATTTTTAGCTCAAAGTCTGGAGAAAGATATGGATGGATTTGCCCCTAGATATCAACAAAAAATGGACAATATCAAAATCAATATTCTGATGAAAAACATGAAGTCACCTGCCATGTATAATCCACAGGTTAGAAATTTAGCAATGAAATCAGGTCTGCAAAGTATTAAATAATTTCCCAAGGTCTTGCCATACTTCCAGAAGGTCAAATACCTTTCAGAGCTTTATCAGTCTGAAAGGTATTATCATATAACTTACTTAGATTATTTTTACTCTCCACACCATATGATGAGAGTCTTTCCCCCAATAATCCTTTAGGAAATAATCAGGTTCCCCAAATCTTCTCGTCCATATTTTTTGTGCTATCTTATACCCACTGTCAAAGCAGATTTCTTCAATCTTATTTTTCTTTAGGACTTGAAACAAGGACTGTAAAAGCAAAGAAGATATTCCCTTCTTCTGATAATCTGGATGTACAAAAACTGTTCCTATTTCTAGGAAATCTTTAAGTTCATAATTTGTACATTTATTTAAGAGATCATTGGAAAGGCCGTATTCAATAGACCCAACAATTTCTCCTTTGTAATCAGCGACTAGAAAATAACGCTCCCTTCCCATAGTTTCAAAATCTTGGTTAATGCATCGTTTTTTGTCTTCTATTTCTTCTAATAATAAGTCTTTTCTATTACTTAATCCATTGCTATCAAATGTATTTATAAGTACGGTTTCAAAGAAATTATAGAGTTTTTCTAATTCATCAAGTTGAGGTCTTCTAACGAATAATTTTTTCATCATGCATATCCTTCTCCATGGGTTTTATTAAATTTTCTACGTACTACGCTCACTATATTTTCATGGTTTTTATTGAATTTTCTACGTGCTATTCTCACTATATTTTCATTCATTATATCTGGTATTGCTTCTTGTTTACGCAAGACTATGGTTTTACTTCCAAGTTTTTAAATCCGTTGTATGAAACACCCATTCAGGCGTTCTAAACTCTCCCTCTTTACCCACACGAAACCAAGGAGAATTCTCTTCATCTCCTATTAGGATTTGAATATCTTGAGCAGGCATATATCCTTGGGCTAGCATAACTACTTTATCTCCTGTTGTTTCATTAACTGCCATATCAACTACAATAACACAGTGCCCTGGTGACCCCCCCTGTATAAATACATCACCTATTTGAGCATCCTCGACAGGTTTCAGAATTAATTCCTTCTCCAAAGATAGTGTTGATGCATAGGCATATACCATATTCAGATAACGTTGAAAGCTCTCGTAAGAATCATTGTTATTGGGGTTGTTTGTCCATGATACCGTATTTCCTTTTACCGAAATACCTTTCCCGGCGGACCATTTGCTAAATTCTGCCGTAAATCCACTAACAAAATTAAATTGAATTTCATTTTGTCTATTATGTTTATATAAGTATTCAGCTCTTAATCGGATTACAGCATCTGCACATTGCTGCAAATCTCTATCTCCAAGTGAGAAATCTACCACCCCTAAATATACATTCTTATTCTTCGTTCTGCCATCATAGTACTTCACTTTGGTTCCATCTGGCTTTAATGGAAGATTCTGCAGGTAATATGCAAAAGTACCTTCTTCTGTTGATTGTCTTTCATATCCCGCTAATACCTCAAATCTTTCCTTTATTGTTTGTCCCTCTGGATTCATTATGGTAACAACATCAGCTGCCGCCTCTAACCCATTATGGGTATCATAATCTTTTTGAGATTCTTCTGACAATGCAGGTTCTGATTTTTGTTCTGTAGTATCTTTACTGCCTTCATTTATGTTTTTATCTAAGTTTATATTCTCATTTGTATTTTCAACTGTATTCTCATTTGTATCTGCATTTTCATTTGTATCTGCATTTCTTTTATCAGATATATCTTTCATAGGGTCACTTCCTATGTTTGTCTTACAAGAAGTAAAAATACATACAAATATCATGGTACATAAGAGCATCCTAACCCTTTTATTTAGCAAATATTTAAAAAAACCTTTTCTTATACTCCTGATTATACTTTTAATCATGCTTCTCCTTTCTTATGATACCTGGATCAATTAGCCCAACCTAAACACTTCATTAGCATTTAGCAGGAAGAACGAATGCCTGTGTAAATGCATTAGCATCCAAGCATAAGACTTTCCGATTTATGCTAATTGCTAAGCGACTCATTATATCATCCTTATGATTTAATATACATGCACCAATGGGTATCGTTTTTGATTTATAAGCACGCCAACCTCCTTCAAATGCAATTTGAAAGGCCTTCTCAATCTTTTCCCACATACTCTCACGATCTCCTTTGTAATAGAAACAAACTCTATTGCTATTTGTTAATATTATACAATATATAATGTGTTATGGCATCTCTTTTCATAAAATTTATAAGTAAAAATTCCATGTTTCAGGCTTTTACTAAGAATATAAAACACCAAAATCCAGCTCCCCCATATATTGTTACTATACTACCTTGAGGTGAACATATGTGCACTGCACTAACACTGCGCTCACAATCTGATGAACAATTCTTTGGGCGAACCATGGACTTCTCCCATGAAATAGCACCCCAACTTTTTATCATTCCCAGAGATTACACTTGGGAAAGTATGATAGATGAGAAATTAATGAAAGATAATTACCGTTTTATTGGTCTTGGCCAAGAAATAGACGGACTTCTGGGCTTTTTTGATGGTGTAAATGAAAAAGGTCTTGCTGCTGCTGTATTATATTTTGCTGGTTATGCAGAATATAAAATATCACACTATAATTACTTCAAAGAATCCATCTCTTCCATTGATTTTCTACATTATATTTTAGGTAATTGCAGCAGCGTAGATGAACTGCCCACTTTTTTGCAAAATGTTAATATTGTAGGTATTCCTGATCCAATTACCCATTCAATTGCTCCTCTGCATTGGATTGCCACAGATCGAAGTGGTGCTTGTGTAGTGATTGAATCAACCAGCAATGGATTGGCAATCCTTAATAATCCAGTGGGCGTTATGGCAAATAGCCCAGATTTTAGTTGGCATATGACCAATCTAAGAAACTATATGGAGGCATCACCTACTCAAACGGAAGAAGTTAATTGGGATTCTATCTGCTTAAAACCTTTCGGTCAGGCAGGTGGTACAATTCCACTCCCTGGTGGTTTTACATCACCTGAGCGTTTTATAAGAACGGCCTATCTGAAAACACACTTGCCACCCCCAAAGGATTCAAATGAAGCTATCAATGCCTGTTTTCATATTATGGAGAATGTTTCAATTCCAAAGGGTGCTGTACTTACCAGTCGCAATACTTACGATTATACGAAGTATACTGCATTTATTAATGTGCATACCTGTGAGTATTTCTACAAAACCTATGATGACCTACAGATAAAAACTGCAAGTCTAAGGTAAATGAATAACCCTGATGGGCGCCCTCCTAATAGAAATATAATTGATATCCCTTTTGCAATTAAGCTCCGAGTATCGAGAAGAATACTCATTCTTCATGTAAGAGTAAAGTACAATCTTTAGAAGTATTCTTGGGATACGAAATTTTCTCGTAAGTAGAATATAGGTCAGTAATAGGGATTTGTTTTTTTTGCAAAGAAGTGAAATGGCGCCCAAGAAAACCCAAATGTTTCTCACAAAGATAACGAAATGAATGGCGTGTGACTATTCATCTATAAAAGACAATTTGCCGCCATCGGTACTTCGATATGGCCGATGTCTTTATCAATCACAACTTATGTACCGCTATGTGGAGTAACGAGTGAGAATGTGCCTCTGTTAGATTGATCGTTACTCACTATTTTTTAATCTAATATGTGATAAATCTAATATGTGATAAACCTCACTATGGTAAAAAGGGCGCCGCACATTCAGTGCGACAGCCCTTTACTATAATTGATTATGAATTGTTTTGTATCCATATTAGCTTATAAATCACCATCTAACCCCAAATCTCTTTCGCAATCTCATCCACTAATCTTAGTTTATTCCACTGCTCTTCTTCTGTTAGAATATTCCCTTCTTCTGTTGAAGCAAATCCACACTGTGGACTAAGGTAAAGTCTATCCAATGGAATATATTTTTGCGCTTCATGAATACGTTTCTTAATTTCCTCTTTCTGTTCCAGGGTTGATGACTTGGTTGTAATAAGTCCTAACACTACTTTTTTGTCTGCACTAACATACTGTAATGGCTCAAAATCACCAGAACGATCATCATCAAATTCCAGATAAAAAGCATTTACGTTTTCTTTCCCAAATAAGTCTTTTGCTACTCGTTCATAACTACCTGCACAAGCCCATGTAGAATGGAAGCTACCACGACATATGTGTGTATTGATAACCAAATCCTCTGGTTTACCCTCTATAGCTAAATTATTAATCCGTATTAATTTCTCAATTACTTGCTGCAGACCAGCTTCATCGGTTCCTAAAATAAAGCAGGCGTGTTCATCAACACATACCCCCCAGGTACAGTCATCCAACTGTAGATTTCTGCATCCTGCTGTGTATAAATCCTGTATTACCTTCTTATATCCATTTGCAATGTCCTGTATTAAATCTTCTTCATTGGGATAGATAGCTTTTGTTCTTTCAATGTTATCTGGGGTTATCATCTGAAAGAAAAATTGTGCTGGTGCAGGAATCGTTTGCCTGGCAACAGTATTTTCGTCCTCAAATAATTTAACAAATTTAAAGTGCTCCACAAAAGGATGATTTTTGACTGCAACTTTACCTATAAGATATGTATCATCAATGAGAGCAGGCTCACCATGAAAAGGAATCCCATGTTTGGTTTTTTCATGTCCCACACCCTCAAAAGCCCACATAAAATCCAGATGCCAGGAACTTCTTCTAAATTCTCCATCGGTGATTGCAGTAAGCCCTACTTCCTTTTGCTTCGTAATCAAATCAGTAATTGCTTTATCCTCTGCGCGTTGTAACTCTTCTACCGTGATATCTCCCTTTGCAAAGGCCTCTCTAGCCTGCTTTAAATCTGCTGGTCTTAAGAAACTTCCTACTATATCAAATCTAAATGGTCCATGCTTACTCATAATTAACTCTCCTATCTTTCTACTTTTAAAAAGAATACCGTTTTAATTCTGATTGTTTGGCTGTTCTCTTTTCACATATCCTTCTTTCACAAAACTGTTCAATCAAAGTATTTCGTATTCTCTTTCATTTGTATGTAGTATATATCAATTATAATCAATTGAAAAATACTAAAAAAAGTGTGTTTGCCATAGCTTTAAACTATACCAAACACACAAAGAATACTAAAATACTTCATTATGAAATTTAAGATATAACATAACCCTCCACATGTTTTTTCAACGCCTCCATATATGATCTGGCGTATCTGCTAGGAACCATATTCTTCTGCTTAATTGTTCCTACACGCATCCATTCCTTTACCAATAGAGGCCTTGCAATAATATTTTCTCCATTCAGTTCCTTACTAATTACACCGGTACTAACTGTATATCCATTCAGACCAACTGCCAAATTAAATAGTGTTGCTCTATCCCTTACCTTTATATTTTTATTCCGTGTGGTAGTACTAAGGATTTCCTCTGAGAAATAAAAAGAATTATAATCTCCCTGCTCAAAAGACAGGTAGGGATATTCCTCTAATGCCTCTAAAGTGATTGCTTTTCTGTCTGCTAAAGGGTGTTTAGAACTAATAAATATATGAGGTTTCGCAACGAACAGTTCCTCAAATTCTAATCCATTTTGTTTCACTAGCTTCATAATAACTTCTTCATTTTTAGAGGAGGTATAAAGAATTCCCACCTCACTCTTAAGGGTACTTACATCAGTTATAATCTCATTTGTTTGAGTTTCTCTAAGGGTAAAATCGTATTGATTACCACCAAACTCCCTTATTACATCAACAAATGCATTGACTGCAAATGAATAATGCTGGGTAGACACGCTAAATCTTGGACTTTGTTTTTTTATGTTTAAGAATTTTTCTTCTAATAAGTTAGCCTGTTCTAGTACTTGTCTTGCATAAGCCAGAAATTCATCCCCTTTATTAGAAACACTTATTCCTTTATTTGTCCTATTAAAAATAGTAAACTGCATTTCATTTTCCAATTCTTTGATTGCATTGGTAAGACTTGGCTGCGAGATAAATAATTCTTTGGCAGCTTCACTTATGGTACCTTTTTCTGCAACTGTTACTACATATTTTAACTGCTGTAATGTCATCTGCCTCATCTCTCCTTTATTTCTTCAATCATATTTGCGAGTTAACTTATTTTACTACTATCATCATAACTTCAATCCAGAAGAATTGCAACCTTACAATCAATCATTCTGCCATTTACAATAGCAATGGATATGTGTATAATAATCATACCAACATTCTTGGATATCCTCAGGATACTGCTGAATTATCTAATTATAAAGTATCATATCGTTATAATATACAAGCCCTATCGGACTCTGCAGATGACGATTCACTATAGACTTAAATTATCAACACAAATTACTTCGTTTCATTCATAACTGAGCGATATATGTGTTAGAAGTTATTCTCAATATAGAAAGAGGTAAGTACTACATGAAAAAGAAATTAGAAGGTCATCTCATTCAATCAGTGGCTGAAAATTCCATTGGTGAAGAAATGGGTATAGAACCTGGAGACTATCTAGTTGCAATTAATGAAGAAGAAATCGATGACGTATTTGATTACCAATACCTGATTAAAGATGAATATGTTGAAATACTCATTCGTAAAAGTAATGGAGAAGAATGGGTGTTAGAAATAGATAAAGATTATGACGAGGATTTGGGTATTGCATTCGAAAACAGCCTTATGAGTGATTATCGTACCTGCCATAATAAATGTATGTTTTGCTTTATTGACCAGATGCCAAAGGGTATGAGAGATACATTATACTTTAAGGATGATGATTCAAGACTGTCATTTCTACAGGGTAATTATATTACCTTAACCAATATGTCAGAGAAAGACATTAACAGAATTATACGCTTTAACCTTGCTCCAATTAATATTTCTGTCCAAACCACCAATCCAGAACTACGTAACAAAATGCTTCATAATCGGTTTGCAGGAGATGCCCTAAAAAATCTGGATAAGTTATATGAGAATCATATTGAAATGAATGGGCAGATTGTGTTATGTAAGAATGTAAACGATGGAGCAGAACTGGAACGGTCTATTAAGGACTTGTCTAAATATTTACCATTTATGAGAAGCGTTTCTGTGGTTCCTGCTGGTATTACGAAATTTAGAGACGGACTCTTTCCTTTAGCTTTATATACCAAAGAAGAAGCAGGTGAAATCATTGATCTAATTGAGAAATATCAGGCTACCTTTTATGAAGAATATGGCCTGCATTTTATTCAGGCAAGTGATGAGTTCTATATTACAGCCCAAAGAGATTTCCCAGAGGAAGACCGTTATGATGGTTATATACAATTGGAAAATGGTGTTGGCATGATGAGACTATTCATTACTGAATTTCAGGAAGCACTGGACAAAATCCTATCCTCAAAAGAATATGAAGAGCTGAAACTGCTGTCCCCCAGAACTATAACAATTGCTACAGGCAAGCTGGCTTTTAGTACCATCTCTGCCTTCACTAAGGAAATAATGAATGCCTTTCCAAATATCACAATTAATGCTGTATGCATTAGAAATGATTACTTTGGTGAGACAATCACTGTGGCAGGATTAATTACCGGACAAGATCTTA
Organism: Anaerocolumna sp.; assembly: GCA_031975295.1. Classification (GTDB taxonomy): domain Bacteria; phylum Bacillota; class Clostridia; order Lachnospirales; family Lachnospiraceae; genus Anaerocolumna. The sequence continues at coordinate 7,945 of DALYNO010000115.1, forward strand.
TTAAACAATTAAAAGAACGCAAGGAACAAGGATTGAATCTAGGCAGTACTCTTCTCATCCCTTCAAGTATGCTAAGATCTGGAGAGAGAGTTTTTCTTGATGATATTACAGCTGACCATGTAGAAAAAGAACTTGGAATTGAACTTGTTCCCACAGAATCCAGCGGTGGAGATTTCCTGAAATCTGTATTATTTGCAGATTATCAGATGAATAGAAATAATGAAAACTTCGTTTATGTAAAAGCCTATGATAAATAAAGGTATTTGTGAAGTGAAAAGAACTTCTACTTAAATGTAGAAGTTCTTTTCATATAGGCTTTTAGACTAATTTCTGCAGAATGCTATATTTTTGATTATGTACAACTAACTGTTATAATTCTTTCTCAAAACAAATTAACTTTTCCCAAATTAGATTTTGAAAATGAAACATGGTAGTTCCTACGTAGGTATAACCTAGTTTTGTATAAAGATCACTGGCAGGTTTATTCCCTTCATAAGTATCAAGACGAATCACTTTTGACTTTTGACTTCGTGCGTATTCTTCACAGAAATCCACCATAACTCTACCCCTTCCCTTACCGCTTTCACTTGGTTTTATACATAGGGTATGAATAACCATTACTTCCTCCGGTTTTGCTGGGGTTAGCCAATTAATTTCGTTGTATTCCTTTGGTTGAATATGATTAAGAATTACAGAACCATACAAATTATGATTATCTTCGCCTACAAATAAGGTTCCCTCCAAAAAAGCTTCTCTGGCATTGTGAATTGTTGGATATAACCCTTTTTGCCAGTTTGTATAAGATACCGAACTAGCTTCTAAATCTAGAATCTCATGATAGATTTGTTCTACTTGTATTAGGTCTTCTTCTTTTGCTAATCGTAACATTTGCTTCCTCACTTTTATCAATGTTTGTCATTGGGTTTCACATACTTATGAAATAAGTAAAGTTTTCTAATAGTGATTAGAAAAAATAAGTAATAGATTTATACTAACATAGAATACGGTAATTCGCTACAGTGAATTGGAAAATCAAAGATATCATTTTCATTTAAATAAATCAAATCCCTGAGAAAAGCGGTATTAAACCACAGTTTCTCAGGGATGGATTATTTATTCTTGTTTCATTTCCTCTAATAATTCCAGAATTTTTGGTGTACAACGTCGCCCACCACAGCTTCCGCTGCCAGCAGTAGTTGCTTTCCTAACTTTCTCTAATGTATCTGCACCCTCTGAGATAACCTTCTTCATAGTGCTTTTACTAATAGCTTTACAAATACATACTTTTGTGTATTTATCTAAAATATCTTGATTTTCTTCAGACATAACTGATTTCTCCTTGACTTATAATTCAAATATTATACCACTATATGCGTATTCTTCCTATATATATTCTAACCAATCT
>DALYNO010000116.1:0-9334 GCA_031975295.1 Anaerocolumna sp.
AAGTGTGGTAACACATGCAGCTGACTAATACTAATAGGTCGAGGGCTTGACCAAAATGTATGAACATATGTGTCATGCATAGGTGGAAATAGGTAAGATGATGTATGTAATCAATAACATGTGTGGTTTTGAAGATATAAGATAGGGTTACCGAAAGGTAGCCTTTTTTTATTGTAGATTAACCTAATTTACCTATACAATAAAAGCCCTACAGGGTGAAATGCACATGATACGCCCGTGAAGGATTGTCTCATGGGTGACAGCCCGTCAATGCTAGAATGTGCAATGCATATTCTTTGATCATGTATCGGAAATTACCCCAATATATCTACACAATAAAAGCCCTACAGGTTGAATGCACATGATACGCCCAAGGACGTTGTCACATGTGACAGTGCATCAACGCGAGAATGTGAATTATATTCTATATTGATTTTAAATGGAATGCACCATATAAAATATGTTAAAAAATAGCTAAGAGAAACCAAAGGGATTCTCTTAGCTATTTTATTGCTATAAGTTTTCTATTAGACTATTGTTCTTTCGGAATAAATTGATCAAATATAAAGAAGTCAAAACAGCTTTTACTGTCTTCCAAATTTTCTTGACTTTTTATGGTCCAAGCAAAAGTAGGAATGCGATATAATTTTCTACATAGAGTAAATGATAACATATTTCTATGGACAAAATTATAGGAAATAAAGTCAGGCTTAGTAATAAAATTAAGCAATAGATTTTGCAAAACAAAATACATGGAAAAACTTCCAACTTCTTTATCCTTAATCAAATTACTAGCTAATTGTCCACGCATAATTTTGGGATTATGTCTCTTATACCAAAGTAGAACAAGAGGGTTAAAGGATTCTATACAGTAAAGTCCATTATAATTTTTTAGCATAGGAGAAGTTACATTACAAACGGATGTATCGTGCAACTCCACTTTGAATTCAAGGATTAGTGGAACCTTTCCTTGAACCATATCCAAAACAGATTGAAAGGAAGGTATCTTTTCTTTGGAACCATGAAGTCGTAATTCCTGTAGTTCATTAAATGTAAGATCTTTTACTTTTCTATTAACACCACAAACTCTTTTTAAGGTAAAATCATGAAAAACCACGGGAACATTATCTTTAGTAAGTTGAATATCCATTTCTATTCCATAATTATGTGCTACAGCAAGTTTAAAGGCTGCCATGGAATTCTCCGGTATCGTATCCGGATCTTGATGTAATCCTCGGTGGGCATAATATTTACTTTGCCAGGGTCGTAAATCATGCCGCCCAGATAACTTTGGCATGATTGCTAGCAGGTATAATAGTATCAACAAGGAAAAAAATATTAAGCAATAAATCCACATAAAAACCTCCAAATAAAACATTTGTCAACATATCCTTTGTAGAAAGTCAACAAACCAATTGTACCACAAACTTAATCCAAATCCTACACATGTTTATAATCTTATGCATGAAGAAATGTTTATAATCTTATGCATGAAGAAACGGATTGTTTATATAAGGAAGAATTAATCCTCTATATCGAAATTTTCTAATACACGTTTCTTCCTAAGGGGTTTAATATCTCCATGGGCTACTTTTAACATAGTACAAAATGAAAGTATGGAAAAGAATACAGCGTATGGAAATAATGTCCTATAGGATATTTTTTCTAATAGCAGTCCTGATAAAATAGGAGTTGCAATCTGTGCTGACATGGAAAAGATATAGTAAAGACCAGTATATTTTCCAACATCAAAGCCTTTACTCATATCTACAGCCATTGGGTATGAGTTCACGTTGATTGCTGCCCAGCCAATTCCCGTAAGAGCGAAGACAGCAAAAATAACTGGTGAAAACGAAGCGAATAAAAATCCAAAGAAGTAGGAAATTGTAATTAAAATGATTCCACCAAGTATAGTTTTTTTTCTTCCTATTTTAGAAGAAAGAATACCTATAGGTATATAGCTTATTGTTGCTGCACCTGTTGCAACTAGTAGGCTGTCGGCAAAACTTCCTCCTTCCAATCCCCAAACTCTAGAGGCATATCTTGAGTAAGCAGTTGTAACAGCATTATATGCGGTAAACCATAAAAATACTGAAACTAAAAGATAAATAAGGCTTTTCATAATGTCTTTTGGTAATTTATTTTGCATGATAGTATTATCTGCAAGGCTAGTCGGTTCTTTATTTTCTTCTTCTACAAATATAGAGTTCCTTAACTTATTTTCTCTAACTTTAAATAATAAAATACCTACACAAACTAGCATAAATATGGCTACAACCATAAAAACATTCCTGTAATCAGGCTTACTTATTTTTGGAACTAAGAATTTTATCATTATCAACGTAAAAATAGCACCAATAGTACCCATTAAATTAATCACTGCATTTGCACTGCTTCTTAATTGCTTGGGTGTTACATCTGGCATGAGAGCCACTGCAGGGGAACGATAAGATCCCATGGAAATGAGAAGTATACCCAAGGATATAATATATAATAGAAAATTCTCATTTCTGTCAGCAATAGGTAAAATCATCATAAATATAACGGAAAGAATAGTACCTACAAGTATAAAAGGGGTTCTTTTGCCAAGCTTGGTATGTACTCTGTCAGATAATGCACCAAATAAAGGGAGTAAAAATAAAGCAAGGATATTATCCATAGCCATAATAACACCAGTTGTAGTTTCTTTCAAATGAAAAGTATTGGATAAAATTAGGGGGATAACATTATCATAAAGCTGCCAAAATGCACAAATAGACATAAAACCTAAACTAATAAAAAACGTTTGTTTGTAATTTAATTTCACAAGATACCCTCCTTATAATATGCAGTAATTGGATTGATTGTTAGTTCAAAGCATTACTGCAGCTGATTTTTATTATATCATGAGGATTTGAACTAAAACAATATATTTGGAAAATAATTTACAAAAGTTTAGCCTGTTTTTTATAGTATATGTTAAGAAACATAGGATACATAATTACAGTAATTTTCTTTTATTTCTAATTTTATTAAAGAATAAACAAAATATGAAAACATATATTTAAATAAAGAAAAAAAGGATGTAAAAACCTTGGACCCAATTTGCAGTGAATGGATTGTTGGCGAAGACTATAGTGATCTTATTGCAGAATATAGAACAGACACAAGTGAGTTGGAATCGACACCCAATATATGCTTTAATATTATAAATGATGCCCATGCAGCAGTATATACACCTACTAATCTCCTTCCAGCTAATATACTTCAGACTTATGGCTACAGTACATATCCCAAATTGTATGGCCTGATGGATGTACCAAGTCTTGAGGCTTCTGGAGTTCAAAGACTTAGAAATATACCAAATCTTAGCCTAAATGGGCAGGGGGTTATAATAGGAATTATTGACACAGGGATAGATTATACCCATGAAGCATTTAAAAATGCTGATGGAACTACCAGAATAGTGTCTATCTGGGATCAGTCTATTCAGACGGGACCAGCACCTCCGACGTACTATTATGGTACAGAATATAACAGAAGTCAAATTAATGAAGCACTAACAAACAGTGCACCACTTTCTGTTGTTCCAACGACAGATGAAATAGGACATGGTACTTTTTTAGCGGGTATTGCGGCTGGAACGCCAAATTTGCAAAATAATTTTTCGGGTGTAGTTCCATTTTCAGAAATAGTTGTTGTTAAATTAAAGCAGGCAAAACAAAATCTGAGAGCATTTTACGGAGTTCCCTCTGATGCAGTGGCTTTTCAGGAGAATGATATTATGTTTGGCATAAGATATTTAATAAATGCTGCAAAAAGTTTATCCAGACCTATTTCCATTTGTATAGGACTTGGAACCTCTCAAGGCTCCCATGACGGAAGAAGCCCTCTGGATAGTTACTTATCCTATATGGCCGATCAGGCCGGGATTGGCATAGTAATTGCAGCAGGTAATGAGGGCAATACCGGACACCATTTCAGTGGTGTTATTACTAGAGGTGGAGAACAGTTTAATACAGTGGAACTTAGAATTGCACCCGGTGTAGAGGGTTTTACCATGGAGTTATGGGGGAATGCTCCAGGTACTTTTTCTATTGATATTCTTTCTCCTACGGGGGAGTATATACCAAGAATTCCAGCAAGAATTGGAGAAACAAGAGAGATACGTTTTATTTTTGAAGAAACCGTAATTAATGTAGATTACTTATTACTGGAATCTCAAACTGGTGATCAATTGATTCATGTACGCTTTCATAATCCAACAGAAGGGATTTGGAGATTTAAAGTTTATGCAAGCGGTGATTTGACTTCTGAATATGATATTTGGTTACCGGCTAGTGTGTTTTTGAGTACAGATACGCATTTTGTGCAGCCGGATCCATACTATACCATAACTTCACCTGGGGATGCAGCGGTACCTATTGTAGTAACTGCCTATGATCATACCAATAATAGCTTGTATATAGGTGCTAGTAAAGGCTATACCAGAATGGATGGCATTAGTCCTAACTTTGCGGCACCTGGTGTAAATTTAATTGGTCCGGCAGCAGGAAATACATATACAACTAGATCAGGTACCAGTGTAGCAGCTGCACATACAGCAGGTATTACTGCCATGCTGTTAGAATGGGGCGTAACTTCTGGATATTATTCTCAGTTAGATAGTATAGAAATAAAGAATCTTTTAATCCGAGGAGCTAGACGAGATCCGAATAATAATTATCCAAACAGGGATTGGGGATACGGGATGTTGGATATTTATAACACCTTTAATAGCTTAAGAGGAGAACAGGGTTAAATAAAAGGGCGGGAAAGGGCAAGAAGAATAGATATCTTGTCCTTTTATTTAACTTAGGCAGTCATATAGAGCAATAATTTGTCATATACAGACTTATAATCCCTTTTCATATGAATTGGTTTAAAAGATTTATCTACAAAGCAATGTTTGGATTCTCCGGTGGTTCTTAGTTCTCCTGTTGCTTCGTCAATAATTTTATATTGAATATTCATTTTAACACCATTAAAAAAGGTAATTGCTGATGTAATTAGAACATTATCATTAAAACGGACAGAAGATTTAAAATCTAGTGAAACAGATAGAACTGGTATCATAATACCTATTTCTTCTAATTGTGAATACTTAAGATCGATTTGATCAAGATAATTAATCCTGGCTTCCTCAAACCATCTTACATAGTTTGAGTGGTGAATAATCGCCATTTGATCTGTCTCATAATACATAGCCTGTCTTTTGTAAGGTAGAATTTGAATCTTATCAATCATCTTATTAGAAATTTGCTCATTAGAAATATTCATTATAAAACCTCCTAGAGTAATAGCATAGCTATTCACTTTATATTATTGTTATTTTATCATGAAATCTAAGAGGAAACAAATAATTTAAATCATGGAAATATATTGAGTATATACAAAATTAAGCAGTTTATTTGTGAATGATACTTTACAAATTACCTTGTATATGGTATTATCCTGTTATAAATGCATTTATAGTAAGACAACAATTACATCGTATTTTCGGTGCTTTCCACCGACAAAGGCAAATTTGGTGAAAACCAAAGACGCAAAGCTAGAGGGCCTTCCTATCATAAGATGGCAGCCAGTTACCGAGAGGGGAGTTTTTTTATGTACAATTTTAGGATAAAGTAAACTCTTTGACTAGCCCCAAATAATCTTATATTATAATTTAGCCAATATGTTAAAGGATGCAAAGCAATATCAAGCATCTATATTTATGATAGTTAAAAAATGACTTCTGGTTTGGGGGTCATTTTTTTGTAGATTAATATCATTTACAAAATTAATAATTAATAAAATTATTAATAAAAAATAAATTAATACTTGAAAATTATTTTATTTATGTTATAATATCATTCGTGGCTGTTGAATGACTTGTCACAGAAATGGTGGGCTATCGCCAAACGGTAAGGCACTGGACTCTGACTCCAGCATCTCAAGGTTCGAATCCTTGTAGCCCAGTAAGTAAGAAACAGTAGTTTCTAAGATTAAAATAAGTAGTGGACTTTTCTGAGATTCAGGAAATCACTACTTATTTTTTTGTAAAAATGAGCTATTTGGCAGGACCCTATTTATTGTAAACTGAGAATAATCCAGTCCAGAGAATGGAAATTATATAAAATAGCAATAAAATCAGTTATATGCTAATATGAAAATACCATGTAATAAATAATTAGGGGGCTAAGCATTATGAAGAACAAATTTTTTTCATCAGAAGTTATAGGTAAAGGAATTACCCGAATTACTGGTGCGGGTAAAGAATTAATGTATTTAATTGAAGGTAATTCCAAGGCAGCACTTGTTGATACTGGGATTGGAGTAGGAAATATTAAGGAATATGTAGAGAGCTTGACTAATCAACCTATTATTGTGTTATTAACACATGCTCATATTGATCACTCAGCTGGAGCTTTCTGGTTTCAAGATGATGTCTATCTAAATGAGCATGATGCAAAATTATTAGATTTAGAATTTAATGATAATGAAATACAATTAATGCATGAAGATATGAGAGAATTTGTGGCAGCAGATCTGCTCAGCCTGGATTTACAGTCAGAAGATTTTGTTAAGCCCTATCGAAAGAAGTTCCTTCCCTTAAATGGTGGAGATATTTTTGATCTTGGTAATTTAACTTTAGAAATCTTAGAATGTCCTGGGCATACTCCAGGTAGCGTAATGATACTAATAAAGGATGAGAGAGCAATTATATTTGGTGATTCATGTAATCCATCTGTCTGGATGTTTTTACCAGAATCTACTACTATTGCACATTATAGAGAATCTTTAAGAAAGATCCAAGAAAGAGCTGGTGAATATGATAAGGTATATCTATCTCATGAGCCAAATGATGCACCTAAGGAAATATTAGATGAAGTTTTAAATGTTTGCCATAATATAATAGAAGGAGAAATAGAGGTGATTCCTTACCATGAGTTGGGTGAGAATGTTTTTATAGCTCAAAGTGATCAAGTTACTACTAATAATATTACCAAAGAAGATATTGTGGTACGTATTCTATATAAATAATGATAAATTTACAATGAGAAATAAGATTCAAGAGTTTCTTATGTGTATAAACACTCTATATGGGAAAACAGATTACATTTACTGGTATTCATTTAGAGATAGTTTTAAATAGAGCGAGTAACTCAGTATAAATAGTATCAATTATAGTACAAAATTAATTTATCATATTATCATGATAACACTTTACCATAATAACATAATAAAGCATTGACAATGAAATTCTCATATGTTAGTATGTCATTTGTTTAAGTTATATCTAATGAAAGTAATTTAGGTATACAAAAAGGAGGCAGATACGTAATGAGAAAATTGTGGATATTGGCAAGTATACTTGTCTTAAGTTTAATTATTGTGGGTGGATGTAGTAAGAAAGATGAGACCCAAAATACGGCTACGCAAGGAGAAGATACTTCTCTGGAAGACATAAAAGCGAAGAGAAAGCTTGTTCTTGGATTAGATGATTCTTTTCCACCTATGGGTTTCCAGGATGATAATCAGGAAATTGTTGGTTTTGATATTGATGTAGCAAGAGAAGTGTGCAAGAGAATGGGAATTGAACTTGTACTTCAACCAATTAGCTGGGATGCCAAAGAAGTTGAACTCTCAACAAAAAATATTGACTGTATCTGGAATGGAATGACATATAACGAAGAAAGAGCCAAGGCAATGACTCTTAGTATCCCTTATATGGAAAACACCCAAGTGTCAGTTGTGTTAGCGGACAGTACTGTTAATACGCTAGAAGATCTAGCAGGCAAAACAGTTGTGATTCAGAATGGTTCCACAGCATCAGATGCTATGGATTCTAATAAAGATTTCAAAGATTCATTAAAAGAACTGGTAAAAGTAGATAACAATGTGCAAGCTTTATTAGATTTAAAAACATCAGGTTCTGATTCAGTTGTTATGGATGAGGTTGTAGCCAGATACTATACAGAAAAAGAAGCTGGCACTTATAGAGTACTAGACCAATCTCTTGCAGATGAAGAGTATGTAATCGGTTTTAGAAAAGGTGAAGTATCCTTATGTACTGAGGTGGAGAAGTACTTAAAAGAGATGAAAGAAGATGGAACGTTAGCTTCAATTAGTCAGACTTGGTTTGGTAAAGACTTAACTACAATAAAATAATTTAAAAAACAATTCAATCTATTCAAAAATTAAATTAATGGACATAATAATTTGACAAAATAATTCAATAGAACAATTTTAGAACAATTCGATAGAAGAATTTTAGAACAATTTGATAGAAGAATTTGATAGAACAACAATTCAAAAATATCTTTTTAAAACGAATTGATATAGTGAAGGGGACTTTGCAAAATAGATGACAAATCTATGCGTGAGTCCCTTTTCTATGTGGTCAGGCGAATTGTATTTATTTATAGATTATGAAACTGTTTTTTAATTGCTTAGTTAATATAGTACTTCACTAATACGATAAAGCGTGGTATAATACATTGGTATCGTTTAAAACTAGGAGGATAAAGATGACCCAGGAAGCACTACTTAATTTATTTAGATTTATGTGTGAAGCATCTTTCATAACAATTAAAATTTTTTCGCTTACATTGATTTTTGGACTGCCCTTAGGATTGATTGTTTCCTTTGGCAGAATGTCTAAGGTTACGCTTATAAATGCACCAATAAAATTGTATTTGCTTATTATGAGAGGAACACCGCTTATTTTACAGTTGTTTTTCTTTTTTTATTTTCCATTCTATATCTTTGGCAGTACCCTTCCAAGATTTTGGGCCGCCATTCTTGCTATGTCTATTAACTATGCAGCTTATTTTGCAGAAATATACCGATCAGGCATAGAGTCCATGCCCAAGGGTCAATATGAAGCTGCTAAAGTTTTGGGATTTAGCAAATATCAGACTTTTTTTAAGATCATACTGCCACAGGTAATCAAACGCATTATGCCACCTATGGGAAATGAGTTTATGACTTTAGTAAAGGATACTGCCCTTGTAAGCGTTATCGGTGTCAGTGAAATCTACGATTTAGCTACAGATACCATGTCAAAGGCGAGTTCCTTAATTCCACTTATTATGGCTGGCGCGTTTTATCTGATTATGAATAGTGTTGTTTCAAAAGCATGTAGTATGGCCGAAGGTAAAATGAGTTATTATAAATAGTATTTAAGAAAGCATGGAAAGGTGCCTGAAAGGATTCAAAAACTATGAATTGGTGGCAGTACTTGGGTCAGACTGAGTATTTACAGGTGGAATTATGAGTATATTAGAAGTTAAAAATATAGTTAAAAGTTTTGATAAATTAGAGGTATTAA
>DALYNO010000117.1:0-9309 GCA_031975295.1 Anaerocolumna sp.
AGTTGGTTTAATCCCATTGTTTAAGTAACGGTTTGCTTCCAACAGGGTCATTGGAATTCGTCTCTTATAAACGACACCATTCCATTTCTTCTTGATTTCTAAATAAACTTTATCATCATCATTTGGTATACCATAACTTCTCAAACGCAATTTTTCCTTGTAGACAGGTTTATCAATAGAAGTTCGAATTAAGTCATAATGTTTGGTGTCATAATATATATTGCATATGGTATGTAGACCATAATCATCCATTTTCATATAGGGTGACAGTGCCTGGTTTAATTGCTGGAATTGAAATTTTGTTAAAAGATATTTTTTTTCTACCCTCTGAAAAATAGAACTGTTTGTTTTAGTTTGACTCATATGGGTCACTCCTTCCTTACACATATCTTACCTAAAATATTTGTTTAAAAGGTGTAATAAATATGTAAATTTTATGAACAAAAAAAGGACTGCAACAGCGAGAGTTCTTGATTTTCCTCGATTTGTTGCAATCCTATAAATTAAAAACTTAAGTTTTTTTAAATATTTTATTACATTTAAGAAACAATAAAAATAATGATACAAATATATTTTGTACTATAAGGTTTCGTTCATACTACCCATTCTATAGCCTTTTAAATCTAATGCCGTATAGAAGAATCCAATTTTCTTAAATCTTTCTTGGATCGAGTGCATGAATTCTACATCAAAAAACTTGGTGATTTCACTTTCGCCAACTTCAATTCTGGCGATTTCGCCATGATGACGAACTCTTACTTGGCGAAAACCTTCATCTAACAGTAATTGTTCTGCTTTATCAACCATTTCAAGTTTCTCTCTGGTGATTTCCTGACCGTAGGGAAAACGAGAGGAAAGACAGGCAAAAGCAGGTTTGTTCCAAGTAGGAATATCATTTTCTTTCGATAAGATACGTATTTCATTCTTAGTTAATCCAGCTGCGCGAAGTGGACTGATTACCTTATGCTCCGTGATTGCTACAAGACCAGGTCTATAATCACTTAAATCATCGTGATTAGAACCTTCTAAAACAAAAGGGATTCCTCTCTCTAACGCTATCTGATTTATCTTCTCAAATAATTCATTTTTACATAAGTAACAACGATTTACGGGATTTTTTGAAAAACCGTCCACGTCTAACTCTTCAGAAATAATTACTTCATGAGGAATTCCATATTTTTCACAAAATTCTTTTGCTTCTTTATATTCCCTTTCAGGATAAGTTGAGGAACGAGCAGTAACAGCAAGTACATTTTGACCCAGTACATCAAATGCTGTTTTTAATAGGAAGGTTGAATCCACACCTCCAGAGAAAGCAATAACCACACTGCCAAGTTCAGATAGATTTTTTTTGAGTAGTTCATATTTTTCTTTCATTTCCATGAATAATCGCCTTTCTATGTAAAGATGTAACATAAGTACACCTGTTTGTTTAATACTATAACATGTTGTTTCATATGTCAACTTGGGAAATGATATTGTTTTTAGTTATGCCCTAAGTATTGTCATTATGGATTCTATACTGTGAAGTGGGTATTTAAAGGGTTGAAAAGAAAGGATAGTCCATTGTAAATGATAAAGTACATTGCTATAATAATAAACATTTAAAGGTAAGACAGTGATAAGAGTTGCACATAGAAAGGGAAAATATGAATAAGATTAAAATAGCAGCACCGCTATATATTTTAAGAAAAGAATGTGAGACAGATTTATATGGTGTTTTAAAAAAGCTGAAAGAAATTGGCTTTGAAGGAATTGAGTTCTTGGGTTTCTTTGGAAAGGATCCTGTAGAGCTGCACAATAAATTAGTGGAATTAGAATTAGAGGCAATTGGTAATCATGTGGATTATAATGATTTTATGAAGCATCCAGAGAAAATTATTAACATGCACAAGGAAGTTGGCTGTTCTTATATTACGGTGACAGGTCTTAATAAAGAAGACTTTAAAGATGCTGTTAAAGTAAAAGAGTATCTTGCAAATGTTGCCTATTTGGGTGAGTTATGTAAAAATGGGGGCTTAACCTTACTTTATCACAATCATGATAAAGAACTACAGGTAATGGTGAGGGATAAGTTTTATCTGGAAGAAGTTTTAGATAATGTATCGAAAGAGTGCTTATCTTTTGAACCTGATCTTGGATGGATAGCTATTGGCGGTGGAAATCCAGCTTATTTTCTGGATAAATATAAAAGCAGATGTCCTATTATTCATCTAAAAGATTATTATGCACTTAAGACAGAGGAAATTGGAGACCTTTCTTCTCTTGGCGAGATGAAAGGAAGTAAAGAACATAGTTATTTTGAGTTCAGACCGGTTGGATATGGAATTCTTAATTTCCCTCTTCTTTGGGATAAGATAAAAGCTTGTGAACCAAATTGGTTATTAGCGGATCATGATTTAGCGTATGAACGGGATAGCTATTTTGATTTGAAAATAAGTTTAGCGTACATGAAAAACTTAATAGTAATGTAGAATGATCAGAAACTGTTGCAAATTTATACGAACGTATAGGAAAGCCCTGTACAGGAAGATATCTTAGTTTGCAACAGTTTATGCTCTTAAATTGGATAAAATCATTTCAGAGTTAATATGGAAATTTGGAAATATTGTATTTGCCAATATCTTCTGGACCTCTTACAACAGTTCTTACGATTTGAAGTGTTCCATCTTCATCTGCTCTAACCCGCCATTCCACCATAAGTATTTTACCCTCATATATTTCAATACCTGTCAGCCCTTTAGAATGGATGCAGCAGCCAGTATTAAAATAGGGCAGCTCTCTTTTTTTGGGAAATCTTGGTCTGTGGGTATGCCCACAAATTAATATACGTTTATGCTTACGAATCCATTTCTTATAGGTTTTTTCGATTTTATGCCGTTTATATAAATTCTTCGCTGGGCTTGCAGGATTATGAAAACCAACTACATGAAGATATCGCCAGATATATCGTAACATAAATCTGGACACCATCCATAGTTGATCATTCATTAAATCCCCTTGGTGACCATGTACAACAAAAAGTTCCTGTCCTGTCTCTTTGTGTTTTAATACAAGTGCTTCATGAACTTTTATTCCTTGAAACAATGTTTGATTTTTTTGATTATACTCATCATAGTACTCATAGTAGTTCTTTTTAACATAACGTTTACTTTTCAGATATATATTATGATTACCGTATAATAGGATCATTCTTTTTTTATTGGAGAACTTTTTAAGACCTAAAAACACATCACTATGTGCCAGTCTAATATGCTTAAAATCTGCATATTCCCATAACTCATCTCCATCACCTACTTCCACATAGGTATAGCCATAATTATAGTAATAGTCAAGTGCATGTAAAAATACGTGTTGGTTCCTTGCAAATTCATCTGACATACTGTCATCGCCTCTGTGACAATCACTCAAGAATATATACCGGGAGGTGTCATAAAAATGTTCTATTTTTGCTTTTTTGTATGCTTTTGTAAGTCGTTGATCCGTACGCATGAAATATACTCCTGTTTTTGTTGTAATTTATAAGAAAATTTGATACTCTTAATTCTGTACATTCTGAGAAAGTTTATGCCAACTACTTGGAAAAGTTTTATTGTTAGAGCATTCATTTTCAGATTGGTGAAGGAATGGAGATTAAGATGAAACAATTTAAAAAGGTTTATATAGAAATTACCAATGTATGTAATCTTACTTGCAGTTTTTGCCCTTCTTCAAAAAGACAGGCTGAATTTATGAGTATGGAAGTGTTTCGGCACATTTTAGATCAAATTACCCCTTATACAGACTATGTATGTTTTCATGTAAAAGGTGAACCCCTTTTAAACAAAGAATTAGGCCAGTTTCTTGACTTATGTGACAAATATAATTTAAAGGTGAATATAACTACAAATGGAACTAAAATCAGAGAGGTTGTGCCTATACTGAAAGATAAACCAGCTTTAAGGCAGATTAACTTCTCAGTACACAGTTTTGGAGGCAAAACAGGTGCTGCTAGATTAGAATATCTATATGAATTGATTCAAAATGCCAAATTACTTAGGAAAAGTACTGATGTGCTAGTATCTTACCGATTTTGGAACTTAGGGGGAAGTAAAAGAGAAATTGAAAATGAATCCTTCTTCAGAATTTTGGAGCAAGAATATATAGTATCCCAGGAGATTACTTTAAACAAGGATACTAGTAGGGGAATGCAAATTAGTGAAAAAGTATTTGTAAATCAAGATTATGAATTTGAATGGCCCCATTTAGAGAAAGAAGAGGATGATGGAATAGGATTTTGCCATGGACTTAGAAATCAAGTAGCCATACTTGTGGATGGGACCGTTGTTCCTTGCTGTCTTGATCAGGAAGGCGATATAAATCTTGGTAATATAAAGAATACACCTTTTTCAGAAATCCTAAAGAGCGAAAGAGCAATACAATTGTACAATGGTTTTAGTAAAAGACAGGCAGTAGAAGAGTTGTGCAGAAAATGTGGTTATCGCAGAAAATTTGGGAAATAGAGCTTTCATAAACTTAATAGAATTGCCTATTGACCTAGAGTTAACTTTATCTCTTATAATGTAAGTATATCAAAAATATCTACATTTTAAGGAGGTATAAAATATATGAGAACAATTCAACTTGGTAAATCAGAGTTACAAGTGCCTAGGATTGCCGTTGGCTGTATGCGTATTAACGGACTTAACAAAGTGGCTGCTGAAAAATTCATACGTACTGCAATGGAGAATGGTGCTAATTTCTTTGACCATGCAGATATCTACGGGGGTGGTACTTGTGAAGAAATATTTTCTGATGCAATACAAATGAATGGTAATATTCGTGAGAAGATGATACTGCAATCAAAGTGTGGCATTGCACCGGGAAGGTTTGACTTCTCGAAGGAACATATTTTAAGTTCTGTTGATGGAATTCTGAAACGTCTGCAAACGGAATATCTGGATGTATTATTGTTACACCGTCCAGATGCCTTAGTGGAACCAGAGGAAGTTGCGGAAGCTTTTGATCAATTACAACAAAGTGGAAAAGTCAGAAATTTTGGTGTTTCTAATCAAAATCCTATGCAGATGCAATTGTTGCAAAATACATTAAGCCAGCCAATTATTGCAAACCAATTGCAATTAAGTATAACCAATGCTACTATGATTACACAAGGTTTACATGTGAATATGCTCGATGCTGGTGCAGTAAACCGGGATGGAAGTGTTTTGGATTACTGCAGGTTAAATTCCATAACAGTACAGCCTTGGTCTCCTTTCCAATATGGATTTTTTGAAGGTGTATTCTTAGGCAGTGATCAATATCCGGAATTAAATAAAAAAATTGATGAAGTTGCCGCTAAGTATGATGTGAGCAATACCACCATAGCTATAGCTTGGCTGTTACGTCATCCAGCTAATATGCAGCCGGTTACCGGAACTATGAATATTGACCGTCTTTTAGCTTGTATACAAGCAACTGAAATAACCCTTACTCGTGAGGAGTGGTACGAAATATATCTTAGTGCAGGAAATATATTACCATAAATAAAACAAGTGGCAGTTGAAAATAAAGTTTTTTATTACTTTGTTTTCAACTGCCATTTTAGTAATTATTATTTATGCATAGCTTTCCACACTGGTCCGTCATAATCAATCAAATCCTTCAAATCTTGATAAGAGATTTTAAATTCTGGAAAACCAGCAGCATAAGGCGCAATATCATAGGGATAGAAGTAAATAACCATACCATCTTTTGTTAAATGAAAGAATTGGTCCTTTGCTATAGTAGAGAAGTCATCAAAATACATAGAATTTTCCTGTTGCTGTTCTTCTTTCATTCTTTGACTAATCATTTTATTCATTGCACTTACGTAGTCAGCATGATCTAGAAATAAATCTTTTAAGGAGTAGATTTGGCCATTGGATAAATCAATGTGGTAATAATTTTTAATGGGCATACCATGTGCAGCTCCAAAATAATAATCATAACCTAGTTGTACAATAATTAACATGTTACCCAGTAATTCTGACTGAAAGTTATCTTCCACAGACAGTTCATCTTCCTTGGTTAAGTTTACTCTATGATCAGTGAACTTTTTCTTAAGGGCAAGGTTGATTTTATCTTGTACTTCACTATTTTGCATTCCTTCAATTACAGGGTATTTAACTGAAACAAATTTATTTGGTTTTATGGATTTACTATGAATTGTTAAGCCATTATCCAGTATTTGATCCTTATCTGAACTCCAGAGAATGGTACCATCTTTATTCATATAGATGGCTTCTCCGTCAATATCACCCTTTATGATATCACCTAGAAGTGTTAAATTACCACGGCCGGTGACTTTAGGAAGATCAGAGGCAGGTGCGCCATTTTCGTTAATAAAATAGGTATAATTATCGTCTGTTACGCTAGCATAACCATTGTGAAATGGGGATAAGTCATAGAAAATATAATCTGTTACTTGTTCGCCTTTGCTGTTAAATATAGCATAGGGTCTAAACGCAAAATTCGTATAACCTTTACTTGTGTCACCAACTCCAAACAAACCATTACCTAGATAAAGTATGGAATTATTATAGGCATCTGTATCAGTTAAGGGAGTTAGAATAACATTCCCTTTGTAATCCACAACACCGGCAGTTTGGGTATCTGGATCTTCATATATAATATAACCTCCTTTATATTCGAGGATATTGGAATATCTGTTATTTACGTTACTGGAATCTAGTATATCACCTGATTTATTTATTTTTTCATATTTCCCGTTAACAATTACAAAGGCAGTACCATCCTCATTAAAATCATCGGCACGGTCATATATGGGTTCTAATAGAATGTTTCCCTTGGTATCTATGTATCCATACTTTGCAGAAGTATCATCCTGCTGACTAAATACAGCAGCACCATTTACAAATGATGATGAGATATAGATATCATCTTTGCCTGTAAAAATAACCTTTCCTGCTGTGTCTATATACTTACTCTCATTTTCGTCCGTTACCAAAGCAACTCCATCAGAAAACGCTGCTGCGGCTATATATTTGGGTTCTATTATAAATTCACCAGTCTGATTAATATAACCATATCTTTTGTTTCCTTCAACAGTTACAAAAGCTGGGTATAGGTTATCTGTTACAACAGGTGAAACAGTTGGCGTAGGCTCAACCGTAGGGGATGGGGTGTTTACAGTACTTTCTGTAACTGTTGCGTTGCTATCATCTTTTTTTTCGCAGCCAGATATTAGCAAAACAATCAAAGCAAATAATAATGGGACTAATAATTTTTTCATGTACTCCTCCGATATATATGTTCTCTGATTTCATTATAACAAGGCTGCGTATCTAGTTCAAATTAAGTTTGTATGACAAATCTTTTAATAATTACCATGATATTATTAATTTTATTAAATAAAAGTTCACATAATTACCTATTGTTTAGTTCATAGCCATTGGGAGTTGTACCAAAACATTTTTTAAAGGCTCTATAAAAAGTACGGGAACTATCGAAACCTGAGGAAAGTGCAATGTCGGTAATTGTGGATTGATTTCCTTCCAGTAGTTTTAAAGCATGGCGGCATCTTAACCCGTTGATATATTCAATTAACTTACAATCAAAATATCCGTTGAAAATATGAGAAAAGCGGCTCTTACTATATCCGAAATGTTTGGCTATATCCTCCAGTGTTATAGGTAGTAAATAATTATCTTGTAAATATATTAGTATTTCCTGAGCTAAAGATATCATTTTTGTATCATTAATATCTTTAAGACCAGTCTCTTCCATTAGTAGTCCTAAGAATACATAGGTATGGCCCTTCATTACATTTTCCATCATTGCAGTCATTTTAGACTTAGATAAATTGTATAAAGCATTTAGACAATAGATTAAATCAGTCTCAGTCTTTACATCTGCAATCATAAGTTTATGAAAGGTTTTTTTCAGCAGTATATTCTTATAGGAGGGTATGGAATCTAAAGGTATGATTACGATATAGGCACTGGAATACACTTCAGTATTATAACTGTGTATATAATAACTTGGTATTATAAGAAAACTATGTGCTTTTACCACATAAACCTGGCCATTTAATGTAACCTTAAGTTCACCAGCAGTTACATAGATTATTTCAAGGCTGCTGTGAAAATGCGGCCAAAATTGATTATTATCAACCTGAAAGCATACGATCTGGTTTTTATTGTCTCGTAAGTATTCGTAAGAAAAATTATTTCGCATAGATTCTCCAATTAATAGCGTTTTTTGGCATAGTTATACCATTATGTGACATGACTTTATTAGGTATCTTCATTATAATTTAAATATACATAGATAGCAAATAAAATGTATGATAAGGATATTTTAGTGAGATTAGTGGATAATTAGAAGCGCAGATAAAAAGCTCTAAATGGTATAAGTGCCCATAATATCTTAAAAACAGAAAGGAATAAGCCATAGACATAATATATAGTTAGAATATGGCAGGGTGTAGCAATGAGTAAATTAAGAGTAGGTATCATTGGTTGCGGAGGAATTGCGAACGGAAAACATATGCCAGCCATTAAAAAGGCGGGATTAGCAGATATGGTAGCGTTTTGTGACATAATAGAAGAGAAAGCTGAAAAAGCAGCAAAAGAATTTGGTATAGAAAATGCCTCCATTTATACGGATTATAAAGAATTACTAAAAGAAGAATTAGATGCAGTTTATGTGTGTACTCCAAACCGTTCACACTCCTTTATTACTGTAGATTCACTGCATTCCGGCAAACATGTTATGTGTGAAAAACCTATGGCACTTAATTATGATGAAGCAGTGAAAATGTTAGATGCAGCCAAAGATACAGGCAAAGTACTAACAATTGGATATCAGAACAGATATCGTCCGGACAGTCAGTATTTAAAACAGGAATGTGAAGACGGGGTTCTAGGTGATATTTATTATGCAAAAGCAAAGGCAATTAGACGTCGCGCGGTACCTACTTGGGGTGTGTTCTTAAATGAGTATGAACAAGGTGGAGGACCTTTAATTGATATAGGTACACATGCTCTTGATTTAACACTTTGGACTATGGATAATTATAAACCCAAGTATGTAGTGGGAACAGTGTATCACAAATTAAATGGAGATACAGATCAGGGTAATTCTTTTGGTCCTTGGAAGACAGAAGAATTTAGTGTAGAAGATAGTGCTTTTGGATTTGTTGTAATGGAAAATGGTGCAACTATTACATTAGAAGCTAGCTGGGCTCTGAATACCCTTGATGTTATGGAGGCTAAAACTGTACTCTGCGGAACTAAGGCTGGAGCAGATATGCAAGATGGTTTAAGG
>DALYNO010000118.1:0-9252 GCA_031975295.1 Anaerocolumna sp.
AAAAGGTTCCAGCGCCACCTTCCCCAAATTGCACATTAGAATGTATGTCTAACTTATTGCTATTCCAAAAGTTCTCTACTGTCTTAAGCCTATCCTCTACATTTTCACCACGTTCAATTATTATTGGACGATAACCACTTCTTGCAAGCATAAGACCACAAAAAAGTCCTGCAGGTCCGCAGCCAACTATAATAGGAGGATGTTTTAAGTTATCAGAGCCAGTGGGTATAAAATCATATGCTGGTTTTCTACCAAAAGTTACTAAGGAATTGGTACTTAATTTATTTTTTAAAGTTTCTTCCCCTTTCAACTCCACTTCAACATTATAAACATAGGAAATCTCTTTTTTCTTTCTCGCTTCAATGGATTTCTTCGTTATTTTGTACTGAAGAATATCCTTGGGATTGACTTTAAGGGTTTTTATAATTTTGAGCCTCAAATCCTCCTTTGTATGTTCTATATTAAGTTTTATTTGAGATAACTGTATCATGTTCTACTCCTTCTACTATGCATAAAGCTTCTCTTAGGATATACTATTTAAACTCCTACTCTGGCTTTTGGCAATTGATAACTTCTAAATTTTAGATACTTTTGCCTGCTAACGCTCCGCTAGACCATGCCCATTGCAGATTATATCCCCCACAGGTGCCATCCACATCTAAAAGTTCCCCACACAGATACAGACCCTTTACTATTTTAGATTCCATGGTTTTGTTATCAATTTCATAAGTGGCTATGCCACCTGCACAAACTTGTGCCTGATCAAAGGAATTTGTATCAGATATTTGAATTTCCATAGCTTTAAGCAATTTAGTAAACTCCAACAGCTTTTCTTTCGTTAATTTATGACAAGGCAGATCAACTGGTATCCTGGCTTCTTTTAATAAAATATATAGTAACTTATTATTTAAAAGGCCTGTAAAAGCCTGCTCCACTCCTCTAAGAGGTATCCGCTTTATTCTATGATTGAGATTATCCATAAGATCAATTTCCCTTAATTCCGGAAAAAAATCTACTACTATACTGACTGACTTATTGGCATAAAGTGCCTTTGCAGCAAATCTACTTACCTGCATGATAGGTATTCCAGAAACACCGTAAGCTGCAAATAGAATTTCACCTTCCTCTTTCACAGCGAACACTTTATTGATAAACACAGAAATGGCTGCAATACATCTTACACCCGCAATGGTTTTAAAATACTTCATGTCTGATTTTAACTGAACAAGAGCCGGTAATGGCTTAATTACTTTGTGCCCTAGATTTTTTGCCAGTGTATATCCACTGCCATCTGAGCCTAAGTTTTGAGAAGCTTGTCCCCCGGCTGCTAATATAACTTTATCACATTTATATTCTCTGTCTCCACCCTGAACCACAAATCCTCTGCCTGCAGGAGTGATCTTACTTACATGTACACCTAGTATTAACTCCCCTTTTAAATAGTGAAATTCTGATAACAAAACTTCAGTTATGGAAACCGCTTGTTCTGAATTAGGGTATAAATATCCCTTTTTTTCTTTGGGATATATACCAATTTCCTTAAAAAATTCTATGGTCTGATTTACATCAAATCGATTAATTACTTTTAATGGAAATCCCTCTTCCTCTCCTCTATAACAGTCTGGCTTTTGCACTAAATTTGTAAAATTGCATTTTCCGTTGCCTGTTGCCAGGATTTTTTTACCTGCTTTCTCTTTATGTTCAAGTATAGTGACTTTATGATGGTTTCTAGCCGCCATAATCCCTGCCATAAGTCCAGAGGCTCCTCCACCAACTATTATAACATGACTCATTTTAATACCCATTACCTACCACTTCTGTTAAATAAAATGATACTGCCAATTCAATTGAGTTGACAGAATCTTTTTGTGGCAATCTTTGCTTTCTCTTTATTTTCTTTCAACCATTCTGCATGTAACTATATTACGTGTATTCATAAACTGCTCTCTACATACAAATCACAGTCCAAGGGGCTAAATCTCCTTTATTTACAATACAAATTGGCTCTATTAGTTTAACATCTGCAAACTCAATTAATATCATATACTTTTTTCCTATTAGTTTATTAAAACCTGTCGCTGTCAGGTTTAATTTTTCTTTATTTGCTACCAGTATAACCGCTGCTTCTTCTTTTGAAACATTATCTAAGCACAATATATTGCATATAAGAGCTTTTGATTTTATCAATCCGCAATTAGATTTTTCTGTGAAATATACTGTATCACCAGTATGCACACACCCATAGGGAAATTTCTTACCATAGCTTGCTAATACAATCATTACTTTTTTGCCAGCCAGAATATCTTCTAAACTGTCATTCTCTTTTTCTAAGCAAATTATATGTTCCAAAATATCCTCCTCATAATACCCTATCAGCTTCCTTGTATTATGATATTCTATGGATTCTATTTTGACCTACTAACTTAGGATTGCATTACAGGTTTTTTCAATATCTTCATCTGAATGAGCGGCACTTATAAACATAGCTTCAAATTGAGATGGTGCTACATATATTCCTGCTGCCAGCATTCTGTTAAAATATGCTGTATATTTACCTGTATCAGAGGCTTGGGCCGTATCTAAATCAACTACTTTATTTTCTGTAAAAAATGCACATAATAAAGATCCGATTTGATTTACTGTAACCCCTTCTCTCTTCTTTTCTTCTCTTAATAGAAATGCGTTAGCCAGCAGTTTTGCTTTCGTCTCCATTACTTTGTACAGTTCCTGGTTATTACTAAGAATCTCTAAGGTTTTAATCCCTGCAGCTGTTGCAACTGGATTACCGGATAATGTTCCTGCTTGATATACCGTTCCTATTGGTGATACCATTTCCATGATTTCTTTTCTTCCGCCATATGCGCCTAGTGGCATACCCCCGCCGACTATTTTACCAAGGGTAGTTAAATCTGGTTTTACTCCATAATATTCTTGGGCTCCTCCAAGACCTAATCGAAAGCCTGTTATAACTTCGTCAAATATAAGAAGAGCTTCATTTTCGCTGGTTATCTCCCTTAAAAATGTAAGGAAATCATGTTCTGGCAGTACCAGCCCCATATTGGCTGCAACCGGTTCTACAATTACACAAGCAATTCTTCCTTTGTAATTTTGAAACAATTCTTCTACAGAAGCTCTATTATTGTATTCTCCAAGTAAGGTATTATCTGTATAAGACTTTGGTACACCTCCACTATCAGGAACCGCATTTGTTAGTGCCGCTGAGCCTGCCTTTACTAATAATCCATCTGAATGGCCGTGATAGCAACCTTTAAATTTAATAATCATATCCTTATTTGTATACCCTCTGGCTACACGGATTGCACTCATAACTGCTTCTGTACCAGAACTAACCAATCTCACCATCTCCATGGAGGGCATTAAGGCGGATATCATTTCCGCAAGAAGTACCTCTTTTTTAGTCGGGGCGCCAAACGTTAGTCCCTCCCTTGCTGCCTTAATCACTTCTTCAATTACTTCTTCTCTTCCATGTCCTAATATAGCCGGACCCCAGGAGCAAACATAATCAATGAACTCGTTTCCATCCTCGTCGTATATTTTACTTCCTTTTGCACTTTTCATAAATAATGGGGTTCTACCCACAGAACCAAAGGCTCTTACAGGACTGTTCACACCTCCTGGCATAACTTTTCTAGCTCGTCTGAATAATTCTTTTGACAAATCTTCTTTCATAGATTATGCTCCTCTTTAAACCATTCTGCTACGTCCAAAGCATGGTACGTAATTATTATTTTAGCACCAGCTCTTTTAATAGCTGTTAGGTTCTCCATTACAATTTTACGTTCGTCTATCCATCCGTTCATTGCTGCTGCTTTTACCATGGAATATTCTCCACTTACGTTATAGGCAGCAACTGGATATTTGGTTTCTATAGCTACAGCTCTAATCACATCTAAATAGGCTAGTGCTGGTTTTACCATTACAATGTCTGCACCTTCTTCTATATCATCCTCAACTTCCCTTAGTGCTTCTAAAACATTACTATAATTCATCTGATAACTTTTTCTATCACCAAATCCAGGTGCAGATTGTGCCGCATCACGAAATGGAGAATAATATCCAGAGGCATATTTGGCACTGTAGGCCATAATAGGTGTGTGAATAAACCCATTCTGATCTAACATTTTTCGTATTGCCCCAACATGACCATCCATCATATCAGAAGGTGCGATCATATCTGCTCCAGCGGCAGCACAGGAAAAGGCAGACTTAGCTAGTAGTGGCAGCGTATCATCATTCTTCACCTCTCCTTCACAAATAAGTCCACAATGTCCATGTGAAGTATATTCACAAAGGCAGATATCTGCAATTACCATCAAATCCTTATAATTACTTTTAATATATCTAATGGCTCTTTGAATAATACCATTTTCGTTATAGGCTTCACTACCAATCTCATCCTTCTTTTCTGGTATACCAAAGAGGAGAATGCTCTTAACGCCGCTTCGTACCACTCTATCTAACTCTTCAGGAAGGCGGTCTATAGAGAATTGGTGTATTCCCGGCATTGAGGAGATTGGATTTTTCACGTTTTCTCCCTCAATAATAAACATAGGATAGACCAAATCTGATACGGATACACTTGTCTCTTCCACCAGTTTTCTGATTGTCTCATTCATTCTAAGTCTTCTTCGTCTATTCATTTGCCCACTCCTTTGGTATTTATATTAGTCTTTTGATACATCCTTAAGGATGCAGGAAACCAAGGCTTTTATGCTAGCTTCCTTGGCAGTGATAAAGGATTTTACTCCATACTTTTGTAAGGTCTCACTAGTCACTGAACCAATACTAACTAGTTTTAACCCAGGGTTGTTTTTTAAGTCCTCCAATGTCCAATATTTAAAAAAAGTCTCGACACCGGAACTGCTTCCAAAAGTGATATAGTCTAATTTATTCATTTGTTCCGTACTGGCAACTGTACCTTCAACCAGATCATATATGCCTAAATCTGTATATTCTATATTCTCTTTTTCTAAAATATCTGTTAAAATTTTAGAACCATGTAAAGCTCTGGCGATTAACAAGCTGTCATGGCTATTTAGTAAAGTCTTTAAGCCTTCTCCCAAAGCCTCTGCGGTAAACACCTCTGGCATATAATCTGGAATAAAACCATAAGATAAAAGGGTTTCTCTTGTACCTTCACCGATGACAGCAATTTTTAAATGAGAGAGGTTTCTAAAATCCATTCCATTTTTCTTTAATCCTTCAAAAAATATCTCCACCCCATTACTACTGGTTAGGGCAAGCCAACTATACCGATTAAGTTGTTTGATTTCGTTTCTAAAGGAGGGATTATTTGTATAGTCTTCTAACTCAAGTCCAAATAACTGACTGATGTCCCCATTTTCTTCCTGTAAGGCTTGCCCTAATTTATCACGAAATCTCTTGGTTCCATTTATGCCAATCCGCATATTATTTAAAAGACCACGATTCTTATCCTTCATTTCAAGTTCGACAACATAACCTATAATGATAATAGCAGGGGCTTTCATTTGTTCTCTTGCCCCAATGGATACAATGTTTAAAAGAGTTCCTTTTACAACCCTCTGGTCTTTGGTTGTGCCATTGGATACAAGAGCCACAGGCGTATTTGCATCTTTTCCATGTTCTATGAGGCTTTTTGTAATCATTTCTAAGTTACCCATGCCCATTAAAAAGATTAAGGTGCCCTCAATCTTTGCTAAATTCTCAAAGTCTGGAACACTTTCATCCCCCTCCATGGTATGTCCGGTTATGACATGAAAGCTTCGGCTAATACCTCTATGGGTAACCGGTATGCCTGCATAGGCGGCGGCGGCAATTGCTGAAGTTATACCTGGTATTACTTCATACCCGATACCAGCTTCAGTAAGACTATTAATTTCTTCCCCACCTCTGCCAAAAACAAAAGGATCGCCCCCCTTTAATCGAACAACCCTTTTCCCCTCTAAGGCTTTTTGCACAATAATCTGATTGATATCTTCTTGTTTCAATGAATGATTTCCTACTACTTTGCCCACATATATCTTTTCACATTCAGGTGGGACCAGCTCCAAAAAGTCTTCACTGGCTAACCTGTCATAAATTAATACTTCACAGTTTTTTAGTCTCTTTTCACCCTTAAGTGTTAACAATTGTGTGTCCCCTGGACCTGCACCTACTAAGTAAACAATTCCTTTATTCTCCATTCCTCTCCCTTTCTACTGGTAGATTCTGCTAACCATCTCTTTTGCCAGCTGCAATCTATCTTCTATCTTACTTTTATCACAGATTTTATAGATTTTATTATTGAATTTATAAAATATTCGCAATACAATATTCTCATGTTCAACTGTTGAATAAACTCCCACTGGTTCATTACATCCGGAATTTAATAAGCGGATTACTTCCCTTTCTGTCTCCAAAGAGTAAGTTGAGGTTATGTTATTCCACTTCTGTAAAAGAGGAACCAAGTATTCATCCTCAGTACGGCCTTCTACTGCAATAATCCCCTGTCCTGCAGCTGGTATAAATATTTCAGGGTCCAGATACTCAAAATAAAATTCTTCACTTTCAAAAAAATCCAGTCGTTTTAAGCCGGCACTGGCTAAAACAATAGCATCATATTCCAGATTCTGCAGCTTGGCAAGTCTGGTATTAATATTTCCACGCAGATTTTTAATTTGAACCAAATAATTTCTTTCTAACTGTAACTTTCTTCTAAGACTGCTAGTTCCAACAACACTTTCAGAATGAAGACTATGTATTCCCTCACGCCTGTAAACAATCACATCTCTTGCATCTTCTCTCTGAGATACTCCAAGAATGGATAACTTATCTGGCAATATCATAGGCATATCCTTGGCGCTATGGACAGCAAGGTCTATTTCTCCTTTTATCATAGCATCTTCAAATTCCGAGATAAAGGCACCTTTCCCGCCGAAAGATTCTAATGGTTGATCAAGGGTTCTATCCCCCTGTGTGCTCATTGGAACAAGTTCTATTTCCAAGGTAGCATCTATTTCTTTTAATTCCCTTACCACTTGTTGCGTTTGGGCTATAGCAAGTTTACTCTTTCTTGTACCTATTTTAATTATTCTGCTCATATCTACCCCCATTAGCCTGTAATTGTTTTTCTTCTTCAATTATAGTTTCTATGTCTTCTTCAGCCACTCTCCCTTGGTTTAAAAAGCCCTTATCCACTATTTTTCTAAGTACCCGTTTTCTTTGTTCTTCTTTTGGAAAAAGATTTTTCACGATTTGCCTTACATTTCCCAAAGTATTCGTTAATTCCTCCAGAAAAGGAGGTAAGGCCTTATCTATTATTTTTTTAATTCTTTGGGACATAATAGGGCTTTTCCCAGAACTAGTAATTCCTATGGTAACATCACCTTTTTTTAAGTAAGCGGGAAAAATAAAAGTACATTCTTCTAAAACATCTACAACATTTACCGGTATTTTTCTTTCTTTTGCTTCTCTTGATATTCTTGTATTTAGATCCTTATCATTGGTAGCAGCTATCACCACATCGGCCTGTTCTATATCCGCTGATTCATAATGCTTTATTTTAATCTGAATTCTATCTGCAAGGTTTTCTATTTCATTGCAGATGTTTCTTGCCACAAGTGTAATCCTTGCACCAAATTCCAATAAGGCTTCTACTTTTCGATAGGCTACTAATCCACCTCCAATGATAACACATTCTTTTTCTTCCATATCAATAAACATTGGAAAATAAGGCATTTTACCCTCCTGTAATACCAATAATTTTAGTTTGCAATGATTGGTTTAGATTATTAAATTAATGTTTGCAATGACTGTAACACAATTTCTAAATCAGTACTGGTAATATTATTTTTCAACCGATAAAGCACACTTTCTAGTGAACTCTCTTGTAAAGTCTCCTTAAGAATAGGAATGCTGGGTAGAAACCTTCTAAAGGTAAGTTCTTTCTGTAACTCTTCTAGATGTTCTTCAATGATTAACTCTGCGGCTTCAGCTTCTTTTAACTTCACTCTGTTATTAGATTCGGATAATTCTTTAAAATAATCAATATCTATTAATTTTATCCCCTCTAGATTTTGAATTTCTTTATCTATATCCATTGGTACAGATAAATCAATAAATAGTCTCTTTTTATTCCTGTCCAAATGTTTCTTAAGTTCATGGTAAGTTAAAGTAAAATGTGGGCTTGCAGTAGCGCTAATAATAATATCTGCTTCCTTTATTTTATCATATCGTTCCTTATAATCAATCATTTTTACCTTAGGATACACTACAACAACTTCATTTGGAAGGTTATGCGTACGTATGGTGCCTGTGATCTGAATTCCCTTTCCATGATATAGATTCTTCATAACAATGGTACCCATTTTACCAGACAAACCTATAATCAATACATTTTTGATTTCACTCTCACTTTGAAAGGCAAATACTTCATTGGCTGTTAGTGTTCCAATAGAGATTGGTGTTTTAGAGAGTTTCGTATCCGTCTTAATTTTCTTAGCACAGGATATAGCATCTCTAAACAGCGTGTTAAGATAATATCCGGTTGCTCCCTCATCTTTAGCCAGGGAAAAAGCATCTTTTACTTGACCTAATATTTCATCTTCACCAATTAACATGGAATCTAGTCCACAGGTTACCCGAAATAAGTGCTTCATGGCTTTGTCTTCATCATATCGAAGCAGAAACCTTACCATACTCTCATAATCAACTCTTTTGAAACTGGTTAGAAGCTTTATACTGTCTATAGGAGCAGTTACGTCTCCCGCAACATATATTTCAGTTCGATTACAGGTTGTAATCAGTACACATTCTGAGATGGAGTCTATGAATATGGCTTTTTTTAAGAATTCTCTTTTTTCACTTTCTGTAAATGCAAATAGAGCTCGTATTTCCACTGGTGCAGATTTGTGACTTATGTTTATATTATAAATGCCCATTGGCGTTCCTCTTTCTCTTCTTGGATTGGCCTTGTCCAAATTTCACATATATTATACCACAAATAGAAGTAATATCCTAGTAGCAATACGTCGAATGGATCAAACAAATTGATATAAAATGTCATACCAGTGCTTACAAATAAACCAAATTTTAACATATACTTGACAAAATTCCTGACGTGCACTAATATAGGTTTAGTAAATATGTAGGATATGAATAAAAAACATAATGATTTAGATTCTGATAAGGCCAACTTACTATCAGTACGAAAGGAGTATATATGAAAACTTTAGTCGTTTTTTATTCGCTTGAAGGGGACACCAAATTCCT
>DALYNO010000119.1:0-9235 GCA_031975295.1 Anaerocolumna sp.
ATGTTATAGCAATTCCAGCCAGCGAAAAAGATAGTTGTACGGCTTATCAAATAGCTGTACAGTCAGTACCTGAGTTGGCTTCAAAAGAAATATTGCCTGTGATTATGCCCATGACAAAAGACAAAGAAGTACTGTATTTAAGTCATGAAAAAGGTGCGAAAGAAGTGATAGAACTTATGGATTGTGATAAAAAAATAGGCTTTCTAACATTAGGTGATCCTACAGTCTACTCAACCTATATGTATATACATAATAGAGTCAAATTACAAGGTTATGAAACTAAGATTATTAATGGTATCCCTTCCTTTTGTGCAGTAGCTGCCACCCTTGGAATAAGTTTGGCAGAAAATAAAGAACAGGTTCATATTTTCCCTGCTTCTTATGAATTAGCTGATGCCCTAAGTCTACAAGGAACAAAAATCTTTATGAAAATGGGTAAAAAGCTCAGTGAAGTTAAAAGTAAGATTATAGATGCCAAGTTAGAGGCTTATATGGTAGAAAATTGTGGTATGGACAATGAGAAAATATATAGCACAATAGAAGAATTTCCAGAAGAAGCAGGGTATTATTCACTTATCATTATTAAATAGAAGATAAAAGCAAATCACAATTTATCACACAATTCTGGTGATAGATGCCAATTTTATTAATCAAAGCTTTACATGAAGATAGATTAGGAGTATTCATGGAAGAACAGTATATATATAAGGGTAATAAAAAGTTAAGATGTGGATATACGACAGGCTCTTGCGCTGCCGCAGCTGCAAAGGCGGCAGCCATTATGTTATTAGGTAATGGAGAAGTAACAAGAGTTAATATACAAACGCCTAAAGGAATTGAATTGTCTCTTGAAATTAAAGAAATAACCAGAACTGCTGATTCCGTAACCTGTGCTGTACAAAAGGACAGTGGAGATGATGTAGATGTAACCAACCATATGTTAGTATTTGCTACAGTAAAAAAGCTATCTGCACACATTATTGTAGATGGAGGAGAAGGTGTTGGGAGAGTTACAAAACCAGGGCTTAGCCAGAACATAGGGGAAGCTGCTATTAATAAGGTTCCCAAAGAAATGATTATAAATGAAGTTAGAAAAGCCTGCAGGGAAGCTGAGTATGGTGGGGGTATGGAAGTAATAATTTCTATTCCAAAAGGAGTAGAATTAGCAAAGAAGACTTTTAATCCAAGACTTGGCATTGTAGGTGGTTTATCTATTCTTGGCACCAGTGGTATTGTAGAACCAATGAGTGAAAAGGCTTTGGTAGATACCATACGGACTGAGATTAAAATGATAACTGCAGGAGGAATCACTTATTTACCCGTATCTCCAGGTAATTATGGGGAAGCATTTGCTGGCAGCAACTTATACATTAATCAGGAACAAATAGTTAAGTGCAGTAATTTCATTGGCGAAACTATAGATATGGCTTATGAATTTAAATTAAAAGGGATGCTTTTAATAGGTCATATTGGAAAGTTAGTGAAACTCGGTGGTGGCATTATGAATACCCATTCTAAGTATGCTGATTGCAGGCAGGAAATTCTATCATCTTGTTGTCTATTGGCAGGCGGTGAAACGAAAATACTAAAAGAAATTCTACAGTGTATTACCACTGATGAAGCTCTCACAGTGTTAAAAAGAGAAGGGCTGTTTGAGGCAACTATGTCAATTCTTATGGAAAAAATAGATTTTCATTTACAGGCCAGGGCCTGTGATGGCTTACAAATTGGAGCAATAGTATTTTCAAATGTACATGGTATTCTTGGTAAAACAAAGGATGTGGATGTCCTTATGGCCCGCGTAACGGGAGGAACAAAAGATATTCAAAGTAAGGCTTAGTAAAAGACAGACAGAACTAAGTTGAAAGAAAATAAGATAAGAAAGGGTGTCACGAAAGTGGTCTTTTTCATGTTATCGTGGCAATAATACAGAGTGGTCTGTATTAGGTGATAGGTAGAAATATGGTGCATTTTGTTGGTGCTGGCAGTGGAGCAGCAGATTTGATCACTATGAGAGGATATAAATTATTACAAGCGGCAGATATTGTTATTTATGCAGGTTCTTTGGTGAATGAAGAACTATTAGAATATACAAGTGATAAATGTGAAATACATAATAGTGCAAAAATGGATTTAGATCAGGTAATGGAGGTTATAACAAATAACAGGGACAAAAATATTGTCCGTCTTCATACAGGTGATCCAAGTATTTTTGGAGCAATCAGAGAGCAAATGGATTTATTGGAAGCAGCAGCTATAACTTATGATGTTTGCCCTGGGGTAAGCAGTATGTTTGGGGCAGCAGCAGCCTTAAAGGCTGAATATACACTTCCGGGAATTAGTCAGACAGTAATTATAACCCGTATGGAGGGAAGAACCAAAGTTCCGGAGAAGGAACAAATATCTTTACTGGCTTCTCATCAGGCAACCATGGTTATATTCTTAAGTACAGGTCTGCTTGCGGGATTAGTAACAGAGTTATTAAAGGGTGGCTATAAAGAGAATACACCCTGCGCCATTGTATATAAGGCAACCTGGAAGGATGAAAAAGTTATTAGAGGCATAGTGAAGAATCTTCCAAGTATGGCAAAAGATAATCGTATAACTAAGACTGCTTTGATTGTAGTAGGTGATTTTTTGGGAAGTGATTATGAATTATCCAAACTCTATGATCCTACATTTACAACAGAATTTCGTGAGGGACAAGTACTGAAATAAAAAGGAGTTTGTAGTTTGGAGGAAAGCCTATGAAGTATGGTATTATATCCTTTACAGCAAAAGGAAGCAGGTTAAATAAAGAACTTTGCGAAGGACTTAGGAATAAGGGATATGCAGTGAAAGGGTATGCAATATCAAAATATGCCCAGGCTGCAGGGTTACTACAGTTTACTAAGACATCAACTCTATTAGAAGAGATATTCCCCCTAGTGGATGGTATTATATTTATTGGCGCCTGCGGAATTGCAGTAAGAGGAATTGCCCCTTTTTTACATAGCAAAGGCAGCGATCCGGGTGTAATTGTCTTAGATGAGGCTGGGAATTATTCCATTTCTCTTTTGTCAGGACATATTGGGGGAGGAAACTTACTTTGTAAAGAAGTGGCGGGCATTGTAGGTGCCACACCTGTTATAACTACTGCAACTGATATTAATCAGGCTTTTTCTGTAGATAACTTTGCTAAAAATAAGGGTTTATGGATTAGAGATTTAAATCAGATTAAAACAATATCCTCTGGAATCTTAGATGGGGAAAAGATAAGTTTATATAGTGATTATCCTATTATCGGAGATATACCTGTGGAATTAACCAATGAATCCTTGGAAAAAGGAATTTGTATATCACCCAATGAAAACCTGAAGCCCTTTTCGTTTACTTTAAATCTTATGCCTAGAGATCTGATTCTTGGTATAGGCTGCAAGAAAAATACAAGTATAGAAACCATTGAAAGTTTCACTTTGGAAGTTTTGGATCGTCTTAATCTAAGTATATACCGTGTAGGATTAATTGCTTCAATTGATTTAAAGGCAGGAGAGGCTGGAATTATTTCATTTGCTAGAAATCTAAAAGCAGATTTTATAACTTTTTCGGCAGAAGAATTAAATAATGTGACTGGAGACTTTACTGAGTCAGCCTTTGTAAGTCAGACAGTTGGCGTTGGTAATGTATGTGAGAGAAGTGGAACACTAGCTAGTAATTACGGGAGTAAAATTCTTGGTAAAACTACAAAGGATGGTGTGGCTATCGCTTTATATCAGAAGAATTTTATTTTAGATTTTGGTGTGTGAAATCAGCCGCAAGGTTGTAGAGAAAGCCCTGATACCCACATATTTCTTATGCTTAGATGCTTTCCTTGCATACACTAAACTATATGTTACATGCATAAGTGTATTGGCAAGCAAAACATGAGGCGCAAAAGAATTATATGGATATCATTGCTTTCAGATTTAGAGTATGAGCTGATTTGGAAATTTTAATTGATGGTGTGAGAGATCAGCCTTAATAATAGAGTTAATTTTAGTTTAGAAAGGACATGAGTATTATGAAATTATATATTGTTGGTTTTGGTGCGGGTGGTTATGAATATATGACGATTCAGGCTAAGCAGGCTTTAGAGGATAGTCAGGTGATTGCAGGGTATACGGTTTATGTTGATTTAATTAAAGAGTTTGTAAAGGATAAAGAATTTTACTCCACTGCTATGAAGCAGGAGGAAACAAGGTGTAGATGGGCAATTGAAGAAACCCTTAAGGGTAAGACGGTTGCACTGGTTTGCAGTGGGGATAGTGGTGTTTATGGACTGGCGAGTTTAGTGTATGAATTGTCAGTGGATTATGATCCTTTTGAAATTGAAGTAGTATCAGGTGTTAGTGCAGCTCTTAGTGGGGGGGCGGTTTTAGGGGCACCTTTAAATCATGATTTTGCAGTTATTAGTCTTAGTGATTTATTAACACCCTGGGAAGTAATAGAAAAAAGGCTTGCCTGTGCAGCTCTTGGGGATTTTGTGATTGCACTGTATAACCCGTCTAGTAAGAAGCGAAAGGATTATTTATTGAAGGCATGCGAGATTCTACTGCAACATAAAGAGGAAAGTACAATTTGTGGTTTTGTTCAAAATATCGGCAGAGTGGGAGAATCCTTTAAAGTGTTATCCTTGTTAGAGTTAAAAGACGCGGAAGTAGATATGTTTACTACTGTATTTATAGGTAATGGAGCAACCAAAGTCATACAGGGTAAAATGGTAACACCAAGAGGATATATACTGAAGAAGTAGAAGAAGAATGAAGTATATAATGCAGTTTTTAAATTTAGGAATGATGCAGTTGGGCTGACCATGAGCATATTGGTTATTGGAAAGAAAATTAAGATAGAGAAAGGTGCCACAAATTAATTCTATCACTCGTATTTGTTGTGGCAGTAATGCAGATAGCATTATTAAGGGTGTTAAATATGAAAAAAATTTTATTGTTTGCGGGAACTACAGAAGGCAGATTAATTTGGAATTATTGTAACGAATTGCATATACCTGTAACAGCCTGTGTTGCAACAGAATATGGTGAATTTCTATTGGAAAGCACCCCTTTATCAGAAGTTTTAACTGGGCGATTAGATCAGAATGAGATGAAGAAGATTATGTATGAGGGGGAATTTTCTATATGTATAGATGCAACCCATCCTTATGCAAAAGATGCAACAGAGAATATCAAAAATGCCTGCTTAGAAAGTAATTTAACATACATACGTGTCATAAGAGATGAAATTGAAACCTCAGATATGATTAGTGTAGATTCTATGGAAGAGGTTGTTTCTTATTTAAATGAGAATGAAGGCAAGGTATTGGTAACAACGGGCAGTAAAGAGATTGGGATTTTAACTAACATAAAGGATTATAAAAATAGATTATATGTAAGAATTTTACCAGATGTGGAGGGTTTAAAACATTGCTTAAGAGAGGGCTTTTCCCCTTCCCACATGATATGTATGCAAGGTCCGTTTACCACTGCATTTAATACAGCCACCCTTAAACAGATAAATGCTTCTTATTTGGTGACTAAAGAGGGTGGAGGCTTTGGAGGATTTCTGGAAAAAGTTGAGGCAGCCAGAAATATAGGTGCTAAAGTGATTGTTGTAAAACGCCCTAGTAAAGAAGAAGGGTTAACACTTACTGAGATCTTTCAGATCTTAAAGGAAGGAAAGTGACTTATGAAAAATGTAGTATTACTTGGTATCGGTATGGGCAATCCGGATACCTTAACTCTTGAGGGAAAGAAGGCAATTGATAGAGCAGAAGTCCTTATTGGGGCAAAACGTGTGCTAGAAGGTATTGATACTTTGGTAACTAAGATAAATGCAATTGAGAGTAAAAGAATTGCAGAAATTATAGAGGAGAGTAACTATACTCATTATGTTGTGGCATTCTCTGGTGATACTGGATTTTACAGTGGAGCCAATTCTCTTAGACCATACTTAAATAACCATCAGGTTACAGTACTTCCTGGTATCTCCTCTCTTTCTTATTTTAGTGCCAAGCTCGGAATTCCCTGGGAGGATACTTATGTTTTAAGTGTTCATGGCCGTAAAAGGAATGTGGCAAGAGGGGTATCAGAACATTATAAGACTTTTTTATTAACCCAGGGGAATGTAGGAGAAGTCTGTAGAGAATTAATACAAGCCGGCCTTGAAGAAGTAGAAATTTATGCAGGGCAAAATTTATCCTACCCTGAGGAAAGAATAGTCAAAGGACATCCAAAAGAGCTTGTAAAAGAAGAGTTTCCATCTCTAAGCGTCCTGCTTATTATCAATAATAAATATAAAAAGGAATATAGAATAGGGATAAAAGACGAAGAATTTGTCAGAGGTAGTGTTCCTATGACAAAGAGTGAAGTTAGAGCCATTTCAATAAGCAAACTTTATCTGGAAAATAATTCCATATTGTGTGACATTGGTGCAGGTACGGGTTCTATCACAGTAGAAGCAGCTATCCTTTGTCAGGAGGGAAGAGTCTATGCAATAGAAGAAAAGTCAGAGGCTGTAGAATTAATTCATAGGAATGTGGAGAAGTTCGGTCTGGAGAATGTGACCGTATGCCACGGAAGTGCTCCAGATAGTTTGGCTTTCTTAGAAACACCTGATAGAGCCTTTATTGGTGGAAGCAGGGGAAATCTGCATAGCATAGTAAATACTTTACTTAACAAAAATAAAAATATTCGCATAGTTATAAATGCAATTACGCTAGAAACACTGATGGAGGCACTGGATATATTTAAAATGTATTCCTTTGAAGATGTGGAAATTGTACAGGCCTCTATCTCCAAGACAAAGGAGATTGGCAATTATCATATGCTTATGGGACAGAATCCGGTCTTTATTATTTCAGGAAGGGGTAGAGAAATATGATGGATGAGTATGCCATGGATGGTAATTTAGTCCATGGGGGTTATCAGATTCAGAAGGAGCCAGATGAGGGAAGTGAAAGAAAAATAAATAGAGTCATGTTTGCTGGTACTAACAGCGGTTGTGGCAAGACCACCATAACCTGCGGTATTATGCAGGCGTTGTTATATAAAGGTTTAAAAGTCAGTTCCTTTAAATGTGGTCCGGATTATATAGATCCAATGTTTCACAGCAAAGTAATTGGCACCAAATCAAGTAACCTGGATAGCTATTTTACCAATGAAGCTACTTTAAAAGAATTGTTATATGAAAATTCTCTGGGTTCCCACATTAATATTATGGAAGGGGTTATGGGGTATTATGATGGTATTGGTTTAACGGAGGAAGGAAGCGCATACTCTATAGCCACAGCAACGGGTACACCAGTTATTCTAATTATAGATGCGAAAGGAATGAGTACATCCTTAGGTGCTATTATGGAGGGTTTTTTACACTTTAGAAAAGAGAGTAATATAAAAGGTGTTATCTTCAATAGACTAGCCCCCACGCTATATGATAGAGTAAAAAAACTGACGGAAGATGTTGGCATAAAGGCATATGGTTATTTACCCGCTCAAAAAGACATTACAATAGAAAGCAGACATTTAGGATTAGTTACAGCAGATGAACTAGCAGACATAAAAGATAAACTTAACCTATTAGGAACAACCCTAACAGAAACCATAGATCTTGAAGGTATTATTGCTTTGGCCAAGAGTGCCACACCAATTACAACACCAAAACTAAAAGAAGCAGCTCCAAAAACTTCCATTAAAATAGGAGTTGCAAAGGACAAAGCCTTTTGCTTTTATTATAGAGAAAATCTAAAATTGCTTGAAAAACTAGGAGCAGAATTAGTATTTTTTAGTCCCTTGGAATGTAAGGAATTGCCAAAGGGTATTAGAGGTTTATATTTAGGTGGTGGTTACCCAGAACTATATGGAAGAGAGCTCTCAGAAAACAAAGGGCTGCTTACCCAAATTAAAACATCTATTCTAGCAGGTCTGCCAACCATAGCAGAATGTGGAGGATTTATGTATCTCCATGAGGAGCTAGAGGATAAGTATGGGCAGGTGCATAAAATGGCAGAGGTTATTCCAGGTAAGAGTTATAGAACAGAAAGACTTAAATACTTTGGATATATTAAGATGCATGCCAGAGAAGACAGTCTTCTTGCCAAAAAGGGAGAAATGATAAAAGCCCATGAATTCCATTATTGGGATAGTGATAACAAAGGAAGTGCTTTTCATATTGAAAAAGCAGCAGGGGATAAGGAATGGGAAGGCGTTCATGTTACAAACTCTTTTTATGGGGGATATCCCCACCTTTATTTTTACAGTAATCCCTTGCTAGCAGAGAGATTTATCCATAAATGCAGTGCATATGGTGTAAGACTAGATTAAGGGTTACCTTATTGGTGTATGAAACTCATTGGGATTCTTTGACTCTTCAGTTAGCAGTTAAGACAAATGGTACGTATTTCAAGTTTACCTATATAAATGATGGAGGTAGAGATATGGAAATAGAATTATTTAGAGAGAAATTACTGGAAGTAATGCCGTTAAATGCAAGAGAGTTAGATGCCAAGGCAATGAATTTGTGTAGGCAGAACTGGGATAAACTTGCCAAACCTTTAAAAAGCATGGGGGCATTTGAAGATATTCTGACCCAAATTGCAGGCATAAAAGGAAGTGCTAAAATTAATATCAATAAAAAGGCCATAGTGGTTATGTGCAGTGATAATGGTGTAGTGGAGGAAAAAGTAACCCAAACAGATTCCTATGTTACCACTGCAGTAACCATTAATATGGGTAAAGGGAAAGGAAATATTAATAAACTAGCCAAGGCCTCTGGTGCAAAAGTTATACCTGTAGACATAGGTATATGCCAAGATATAGACTCACCAGAAATATTACATAAAAAGATTGCTTATGGTACGAAAAACATTGCGAAGGAACCTGCCATGAATAAAGAACAGGTTATGAAGGCCATAGCTATTGGCATGGATTTAGTAAAGGAATTAAAGGCAGAGGGTTATGAACTTATAGGCACGGGGGAGATGGGAATTGGTAATACTACCACCAGCAGTGCCATTACCAGTGTATTATTAAATCTTCATCCCAAAGAAGTGACTGGCAAGGGTGCTGGTCTTACAATGGAAGGGATTCAACAAAAAATAAAAACCATAGAAAAAGCAATCCATCTGCATCAACCAAATCCTAATAATCCTTTGGATATACTCAGTAAATTAGGTGGTTATGACATAGCTGGCTTAACTGGGGTATTTTTAGGAGGCATGGTTTAT
>DALYNO010000120.1:0-8078 GCA_031975295.1 Anaerocolumna sp.
TAAATTCTTTACCACATTGTATACAAATATAGGAATCCTCCTTCTGATTATATCTAAACCCTTCTTTTATTTCTTCTATTGATAAATCGTCAAATTCCATATGAAATCCTTTCTTCTAACTTCATTCAGACAACTGGATTTTAAATTAATCCAACCTCTGTTTTCTTGCAAAACTTCTAAAATTATTTATGTTTCATTTTCACCAGCACTTACATCTAATAATAAATATGTTTATATATTTTGTCAACTATTTTATCATTTGTTTATTATATTCAATTATATTATAATTATATGTTTAAATTATTTATAATGTAAAAATAATAATTGCACTTCCTTAGAGTATCAAAATCTATCTTCGTAAACCAAAATGAAAAGGAGAAACTATTTATGTAGATTTTTAATAATCCTTTTTACACTCTTAAGCATGTAAGATATATAAATTAAATATAAATCTTAAAATTTTCAGGTTAAAATATACATAAATTGTAAATCTTAATTAGTGATTTACATTCTCTTTAGCATAATCACTTGTAACATTTGATAATATCTTCTAAATTTCTATTATAAAGCAATAAAAACTGTATAAAATGTACATAAATCAGTGTTATATGTAGGAATAAGTTTATTTTAATTAGACATTCTACACAATATATGATATAATTACTGAATGTAAATAATTGATTCAAGAAAGGATAAGAAAAAAATGGCAGCGACAAATCCTGTAGTTACAATTGAAATGGAAAATGGAGGTATCATTAAAGTTGAACTTTATCCCGAAATTGCTCCAAATACTGTTAAGAATTTCATTTCATTAGTACAAAAAAATTTCTATGACGGCGTTATTTTCCATAGAGTTATCCGTGGATTTATGATTCAGGGAGGAGACCCAGACGGAACTGGTATGGGTGGTCCAGGTTATTCTATTAAAGGAGAATTTTCATATAATAGCTTTGAAAATAATTTAAAACATACTGCCGGAGTTATTTCTATGGCAAGATCTCAAATGCCTAATTCTGCAGGATCTCAATTCTTTATTATGCATAAAGACTCTCCTCATCTTGATGGTTCTTATGCTGGATTTGGTAAGGTAATCGAGGGTATGGATGTTGTAAATCAAATAGCTGATGAAAAAACTGATTATTCTGACAAACCTTTAACTACACAAACAATGAAAACAGTTACTGTAGACTTATTTGGTGAATCATACGACGAACCTGAAAAAATGTAATTATTAATTTCAATATATTTTAGCGACATAACTGCCTTTACTAGCATTATGTCGCTTTTATTAAAACTAGGAGGCTTTATGATTTCTGAAAGAATTCAAAATTTACGTGCATTAATGGTACAAAATAATGTACATGGATATGTTATTCCAACCTCTGATTTCCATGAATCAGAATATGTTGGAGAGTATTTTAAAACAAGAACATTTATGTCCGGCTTTACAGGATCTGCAGGAACTTTAGTCGTAACTCTTAAGGATGCTGGCCTTTGGACTGACGGCAGATATTTTATACAAGCCGCAAGACAATTAAGCGACACAGGGATAACCCTTTATAAAATGGGGGAAGAAGGGGTTCCTAGTATAGAAGATTTTTTATTGTCTTCCCTTGAAGAGGGCAACACCCTTGGTTTTGACGGCAGAGTAATGAATACTAAGCTAGGCCTAAAGTTCAAAGATAAATTATCAGCGAAAAACATTTCTATTTTTTATGATAAGGATTTGGTCCATGAAATATGGGAGGATCGTAGCGCCTTACCAAAAGAGCCAGTATTTTTACTAGAAGAGAAATACTCTGGTAAATCAACGAAGTTGAAACTGGAAGCAGTTAGAGCTGAAATGTCCAAAAGTCAGGCAACTGTTCATATCATTAGTACTCTAGATGATATTGCCTGGCTATTTAATATAAGGGGTAATGATGTTACACATAACCCTGTTGTACTTTCTTACGCTGTTATCACAGAAACAAAGGCTTATTTGTTTGCGGATATGGATAAATTCTCTGCTGAAATAATCAATAGCTTAGTTAATGATGGTGTAGCATTAAAAGATTATTTTGAAATATATGAATTTGTAAAGACTTTTTCAGCGAATGAAACCGTTCTTCTTGACACAAATAAAGTAAACTATGCCATTTACCATAATCTTAATAAAGAAATCAAAGTAATAGATAAGCAAAACCCAACTGTTCTATTTAAAGCGGTTAAAAATAGTATTGAAATTGAGAATTTAAGAAAATCTCATATAAAAGATGGTGTAGCTTTTACAAAATTTATGTATTGGCTGAAAAATAACATTGGCAAGATTGAAATGACAGAACTAAGTGCCAGTGATTATCTGGAAGACCGCAGAAAAGAACAAGATGGCTTTATTGAATTAAGTTTTGATACCATCTGTGCATACAACGCCAACGCTGCCATGATGCACTATTCTGCAACTGAGGAAAGCCATGCTGTGCTAAAGCCAGAAGGTCTATTATTGGTTGACTCTGGCGGACAGTACTTTGAAGGTACTACTGATATTACAAGAACTATGATTCTTGGTGAAATCAGTGATGAAATCAAAAAGCACTTTACAGCTGTCTTACGTAGTATGATAAATCTTGCTTCTGCTAAGTTTTTACACGGATGCATTGGTCTGAATCTGGATATCCTTGCAAGAGGCCCAATCTGGGATATGGACTTGGATTATAAATGTGGTACTGGACATGGTGTAGGCTATCTTTTAAATGTTCATGAAGCACCAAATGGATTTAGGTGGAAAAAGGTTCCTGAAAGAGATGACGGCTGTGTACTTGAAGAAGGTATGGTTACTACAGATGAGCCTGGTATATATATTGAAGGTAGTCATGGTATTCGTACTGAAAATGAGTTAGTATGCCATAAGGGTGTTAAAAATGAGTATGGTCAATTTATGTACTTTGAACACATCACCTTTGCTCCTATCGATTTAGATGGTATTGATCCATCTCTCATGACAGTGAAAGAAAAAACTCTTTTAAACGAATATCATCAAGAAGTTTATGCTAAACTGTCTCCATATCTTACAAATGAAGAAGCAGAATGGCTTAAAATTTATACTAGAGAAATTTAACTAGTCATTGACAAGGCTTACTACTTCTGCTATACTCATATAAAATTCATAGTAAAACACTAGGAATGAGAGAGTAAGCTTGCTTCTACTTTCAGAGAGCTTTTGTTTGGTGCAAAAAAGCAGTAGAAAACAGTTGAAGATGGCTCAGGAGTGGCGCCCCAAACCGTTATTTATTAACGCTTAGGCTGCGACAGGATTGCCTGTTATAGCAAAAAAGTATGTCTGTTAATTTAGATTATCTCTAAATCTATTAGCATAGTACTTTATAAGGTCTTTTGCCGTAAGGCAGGGATAAATTGAAGTGGTAACACGGGATATACTCGTCTTCTGATAACAGAAGGCGAGTTTTTTTTATTGTACAATAAAAAGCCCTATTAAGCGGAATGCACATGGCACGCCCATGGAAGTTTGTCACTTGGGTGACAGCCCGTCAGCGCAAGAATGTGTTTTCCACAATTTTTGATTTTATATAAAACTACAGGAGGACTCAAAATGGATTTTAATACCCAATGTATTCACGGAGCAGAGAATAACACACATCACACTGGAGCCGTTAGTGTACCGATCTATCAGTCAGCAACTTTTGCTCACCCCGGTGTTGGCATGAGCTCTGGCTATGATTATTCCAGATTACAAAACCCAACTAGAGAATATTTAGAAAATACCATTGCTAACTTAGAAGGTGGCGTGGATGCCCTTGCATTTTCCACTGGTATGGCTGCTATTACAACCCTTATGGAATTATTTACCATTGGAGATCATATGATTGCTTCAGAAGATTTATATGGTGGCTCCGTGCGTTTATTTGAGCATATATCTAAAAAGAATGGTATAATCTTTGATTATCTTGATACTGCTAATGTTGCTGGTATTAAATCTTTGATTCGAAAAGAAACCAAGGCAATCTATATTGAGACCCCTACTAATCCTATGATGCAAGTGACTGATATTGCTGCTGTTGCTAAAATTGCAAGAGAACATAATCTACTGGTCATAGTTGATAATACTTTCCTTACACCCTTTTATCAAAAACCACTGAATCTAGGTGCAGACATTGTTATTCACAGTGGAACCAAATTCTTAAGCGGTCATAATGACACCCTTGCTGGATTTTTAGTAACAAATAATCCTGCACTGTCAGAAAAACTTAGATTTATTTATAAAACAACCGGCGCATGTCTGTCTCCTTTTGATAGTTGGTTATTAATTAGAGGGATTAAAACACTGGCTCTTAGAATGGAACGCGGCCAGCAAAATGCGCTAGAGATTGCCAAATGGATGCTAACAAAACCACAAATAAAAAAAGTATATTATATTGGACTTCCTGACCACCCAAGTTACGACGTATCTAAAACGCAAGCAACTGGTTTTGGCTCAATGATTTCATTTGAAACTGACTGTGCTAAAACTGCAGTTAAATTATTAGAAAAAGTAAATCTTGTCTTATATGCAGAAAGCCTTGGTGGTGTGGAAACTCTCATGACTTATCCTATGCTACAGACCCACGCTGATGTTCCTGAAGAAGAACGATTGGCTAGGGGTATCAATGACAGGCTTTTAAGATTGTCCGTAGGTATTGAAAATGTTGATGATATCATTGCAGACTTATCACAAGCTCTGGATGAATAAAGAATGTAATATAAGGAGACTCATTATGAAATATGATTTTAATCATTTAATAGATCGTAAAAATACCAATAGTATTAAGTATGACTTTGCAAAGGAAAGAGGTAAAAAGGAGGATTTAATTCCTCTATGGGTCGCTGACATGGATTTTATAACGCCTCCTCAGGTGATTGAAACCCTTGTAAATGTAAGCAAACATGGTATTTTTGGTTATAGTGAAGTGAAAGAAGATTATTTTCTTGTATTAAAAGAATGGTTCGCCAAACACTATAATTGGGATATTTCACCCTCCTGGCTTGTCAAAACACCTGGTGTTGTTTTTGCCATATCCATGGCAGTCAGAGCATTTACCCAGGAAGGAGACGGTGTAATCATACAAAGACCTGTGTACTACCCTTTCTCTGAATCCATAAACTGCAATAACAGAAAATTAATCAATAGCCCACTTGTTTATAAAAATGGTGAATATCACATTGACTTTGCAGATTTTGAGAATAAGATTACCCAAAATAATGTTAAATTATTTATACTCTGCAATCCACACAACCCGGTTGGAAGGGTTTGGACCGAAGAGGAATTAATTAAGTTGGGTGATATCTGCGTAAAACATCAAGTTATCGTTGTTTCAGATGAAATCCATGCTGATTTTATACATCCTGGTTTTAAACATATTGTTTTCGCTAATCTTAAACCTGAATATGCAAATATTACTGTTACTTGTACCGCTCCAAGCAAAACATTTAATCTTGCCGGTTTACAAGTCTCAAATAACATTATTATTAACCCTAATCTTAAATCAGCTTTCAAAAAAGAAATTATGAAATCCGGTTATAGCCAGCTTAATACCATGGGCTTATATGCTTGTAAAGCAGCTTACGAATTTGGTGAAGAATGGCTTAATGACCTAAAAGATTATCTACAGCAAAACTTAGCATATGTGAGTGCCTTTTTAGAGAAAGAGCTGCCCATGCTTCATTTAGTAAAACCTCAAGGAACTTATCTGCTATGGATTGATTTTAGAAGTCTTAATCTATCCGAAGCAGATTTAGAAGCTTTCATTACCAATCAAGCAAAACTA
This sequence comes from Anaerocolumna sp., assembly GCA_031975295.1. Taxonomy (GTDB): domain Bacteria; phylum Bacillota; class Clostridia; order Lachnospirales; family Lachnospiraceae; genus Anaerocolumna. Next base: position 5,802 of record DALYNO010000120.1, read on the forward strand.
TGGCTTGATGGAGGCACAATGTTTGGACCAGAGGGATTAGGCTTCCAGAGAATAAACATGGCATGCCCTAGAGTTATTTTAGAAAAGGCATTAAATCAATTAAAGGATGCTGTATTAGCACGATAGAAAGCAGTCAATGAACCCTTAAGGGGATTAGATGTAAATAAGTACCGATTCTCCTCATAGTATAATCACTTATATCACAAGCCTGCATTAAATAAAATCAACTATAGCAAAAGCCTTGGATACCCTATGTTACTTATGCGTATTATACCGGTTCTGCTCATTTACTATTGTATTCTAAATATGTACCAGAGGAAATATCACATTAAATAACGAGAAAATTCTACTGTTATCCTCTGTTCTATCATAGAAACATACTTTAAGTAAATGGAAACACTGCATAAAGCATAATGACTTAGGATGCCAAGGCTTTTCAATCCTTATAGTTTGATTTAGTAAAATATTACAAACTGATTAGACTTTTGACATTTTATTTAGCTACCAAAGCTCTGTTAATATCCTCACGCATATCAATAACTGCCTGTCTTGAGGCATCCGCAAAATTAACAGGTGAGAACTTTTCGTAGGCAGGTTGGGTATAGGCTGCTATGATACCTCTGGAGGAATTAACAATTGCACCAAGGCCATCCTTATTAAAATAATGCACCAAATCTTCTGCTTTACCACCCTGTGCACCATAACCAGGTACTAATATATAGGATTTTGGCATAATACTTCTTAATACCTTACCCATCTCAGGGTATGTGGCACCAACTACTGCTCCTATATAGCTGTAGTCCCCGCCCATGTGCATCTCTGCCCAAGAAGCAACTTTTTCTCCTACAACTTCATATAAAGGCCTGTTACCTATTAACTGATCCTGGAATTCTCCACTGGAAGGATTAGATGTCTTAACAAGTATAAACAAACCTTTTTGTTCATCCTTACAAACATCAAGAAAAGGCAGAACACCATCAGATCCCAGATAAGGATTTACGGTTATAAAATCCTCATCGAATGGTGCATATGTCTTCTCCCCAACTCTTACTTTACCTAAGTGACCAACAGCATAAGCGGAGGATGTTGATCCAATATCACCTCGTTTAATATCTCCAATGACAACTAAATCTTTTTCTTTGCAGTAATCTACAGTCTTTTTAAAGGCTATCAGACCTTCAATACCAAATTGTTCATACATGGCAATTTGAGGTTTTACAGCTGGAATCAAATCATAAGTTGCATCTACAATTGCTTTATTAAACTGCCATATTGCCTCAGCTGCTCCTTGTAGTGTTTGTCCATATTCTTTATAGGCATTTTCTTTCAAATGATCTGGAATATAAGAAAGCATTGGATCTAATCCAACTACAATGGGTGCTTTGTTAGCTTGAATTTTTTTAATCAATTTGTTAATCATACTGATTTCCTTCCTTTGTCACATTTATTTTAGTTTCTATATATTAATGAACTAATGATACTGGATTTATTTCTACTCTGAATTGGGTGACATAAGTTATTTACAAACCTTAGCCACCCAACAGATTATTTAATCTTGATATACCACTTTACCATTTACTAATGTATACTTAATTCTTCCCTTCACTTTTCGACCTGCAAAAGGAGTATTTTTTCCCTTGGATGCAAATTCTTGTACGTCTATTACATACTCCTCATTGGGATCAGCTAGCACAATATCCGCAATAAGACCAGGCTTTAAACTTCCCTTATGAATTCCTAATATAGCCGCAGGGTTTTTACTAAGTTTCTCAACCATTTGCATTGGCGTTAGATAGCCGGTGTGTACAAGTTCGGTCATTGTTAAAGCAAAGGCTGTTTCCAAACCTACGATTCCAAAAGGAGCATTTCGAATAGATTTTTGCTTCTCTTCTTCACTATGTGGGGCGTGATCTGTAGCAATAACATCCATTATATTATTCTTAAGACCTTCCTTTAAAGCTTGTATATCTTCTTTCGTTCTTAGGGGCGGATTCATCTTATAATTACTGTCATCTCCAATAATATCTTCATCACTAAGAGTAAAATGATGAGGACACACCTCTGCCGTCACTGGCAACCCTTGGCTTTTCGCCAGGTTCACCATTCCTACACTGTCTTTGGTGGAACAATGACATAAATGTAATCTTACACCTGTGTCTTTTGCCAAAAGAATATCCCTAGCTACAATAACATCTTCTACACTATTAGAGATACCTGGCATTCCCAGTTCTAGCGCTTTACTGCCTTCATTTAATACTCCATCCTGTACCAGATCTT